>CAZFXW010000034.1:0-14303 GCA_964523385.1 uncultured Peptoniphilaceae bacterium
TCACCTAAGTACTTTTGAACTAAGTCCATCTGTTCTGTAGGTATATACAGCTTATCCTTACCCTGATACTCTAAGACCAAGTACTCTCGAATCGTATCCCCAACTTCCATCCTCTCCAGACCTCTATATAGGCCAATCCCATGGTTTTCATGGACCACGTAATCTCCTAAGTCAAGATCTGAATAGCTTATTAAATCCTCAGGAGAACTCTTTCTCTGCCTTCTAGGTTTTTGGCCAGACTTGCCGTATATTTCCCTAGCTGTAATAAAGGAAAGTTGGTGGACTGGGTATTCAAATCCCTGGCTAAAACTAGCAGTAGAGATAAGTACGTCTGAAGGCTCTAATTTATAGTCTAAGTCTTCCTGGATTTTAGCCACTACTCCAAAGTCCTGGAGGTGCTCTTTAAAGGCCTGAGCCCTGTCTAAATCCGCTAGCATCAAGACTATCTTATAGCCTCTTTGAACCTTAGACTTTATATTTTCTAAAAGCAAGGCCATATTTCTATTGTAGGCCTGAGCCTCAACCGATACAAGGCTTATTTCTAAGTCGGGCCTAAGGAGGCTAGTTCGTTTTTTCAATTGGTTTACATTCAGGTTTGGATGCTCTCTCGCTTTAGGTAGGAGTTGGCTAAAGGCAAAGGCCATCTCTTGGCCTGACTCAAAGAGTTCGCCCCTTTCTAAGTGATCTGCCACATCCAGTGCAAAACGCTTCTGCACCTCTTCTCCACGGTCGTAAATCCTAGATAGATCCTCAAATATAACCAAATCTCCAGGACTTAGATAGTCTAGAAGAGAAGCATAACTATCCTCTTTTATATAGGGTAGAATTAAACTAGGATTTTCCGGAAAGTTCCCCTGTTGGATTATCTCTAATATCAATGAATACTTAGATATTAACTTGTCCTGATCTACTCCATATGTAGAATTATCCTTGGCTTGACCTATATCTTTCTCCAAACCCTTTTTAATATCGTCAATATCTTGCTTCGTAAAGAGAAATTCCCTAGCTGGACTGATACTAAAGAAATCCAATGAACCAACCGATCTTTGGTCGGCTATGGAGAAACTTCTTATTGAATCTACCTCTCTATCAAAGAGCTCAAGTCTAACTGGATTTTCATAGTCTATGGGAAAGATATCGATAATCCCACCTCTTATTGAAAACTCTCCCCTAGAGGATACGCTGGTTACCCTATCGTATTGCATATAGCTTAACTTGTGGGCCAAGTCATCTAAGTCAATAAGACTATCAGTATCTATATATATTCTATTTTCCTTAAAATAATGGGGAGTTGAAATCTTATTTACCAGGGATGATACCGAGGCGGCAACAACATTAGTTTCTTTTGAAATCAGCGAATTCATAACCTGAATTCTGTCTTGTTCTACCTGGCTCTCTAGTGCCTTAATATCTTGGAAGCCGATATCCTTAGATGGGTAGACTAATCCTGATGATTTTGGAAGCCCAGAAAGGGAGGAAATAATCTCCTTTGACCGAATGTCATCTTCCGTTATAATTAAAATGTTTTTTTCCCTATCTTCAGCCAGAGCATAGATTAGGTGGGGATTAGCCTCCTGAACCATGCCGTGAAGATAGATAGAAGAGCTTGAACCAAGCCCTTCTAACAATCTCTTATATTCTTCTGTCTGTCTTAGTGAATCAATAATATAATTCATTTTACTCTATCCTGTTGAACTGGTTCATAGCAGAATCAATATCTTCAGTGACGAGAGAGCGAGCAGCCTCCACTCCTCTTAGGACCATATCCTCTACCAATTTTTCCTCACCAGGTAAAAATCTGGCTAGGACAAAATCGGCCATATCCATATAGGATGGAGGCCTTCCTATTCCCATTCTGATTCTTGGGAAATCACTTGAACCTAAGTGCTGGATTACACTCCTCATGCCATTGTGACTTCCTGCCGATCCATTTTTTCTTATTCTCAGCCTGCCTAATTCAATATCCACATCATCATATATGATGATAATATTCTCAGGCTCAATCTTAAAAAAATCAGCTGCTTCCCTTACTGCTAAACCAGAGTTATTCATATACTCCTGTGGCTTGAGAAGGATAGCTTCTTTTGACCCTATCCTGGTCTTTTCCCAAAGAGACTTAAACTTTACCTTCCTTAGCCTAAAGCCAAGGTCCTGAGCCAGCTCGTCCAAGACCATAAAACCTAGATTGTGACGAGTATTTTCGTAACGACTGCCTGGATTGCCAAGCCCTACTAGTAACTTCATTAGTCTTGTACGTTAAAAAGTTCAGAAACCGACTCTCCTAGGTAGATTCTCTCTATTGCCTGGGCAAAAGCCGGAACTGCCGAAACGCTGTGAATTTTACTTAACTTAGACTCGTTCTTTAGTGGGATAGTATCGGTTACTACACAGCTCTTAACTACGGAATTTTCTATCCTATCAATTGCATCTCCCGAAAAGACCCCGTGGGTTGCAGTAATATGAACTTCTCCTGCTCCTTTTTCTACCAGGACTTTAGCTGCATTGCAGATAGTTCCACCTGTGTCGATAATATCGTCGATGATGATAGCGTGCTTACCCTCAATATCTCCGATTATATTCATTATCTCTGACTCATTGGGCTTTGGCCTTCTCTTCTCGATGATGGCTATTGGTAGATGAAGGTAGTTGGCAAATTGTCTAGCCCTGTTTACCCCTCCTAAATCAGGAGAGACTATTACGTAGTCTTCTTTTCCAACTATAGATTTGAAGTGACCAGCCAAGGTTTGAATACTCGTTAAGTGGTCCAATGGGATATCAAAATAGCCCTGAATCTGACCAGCGTGAAGGTCCATTGTAACTACCCTGTCAGCACCAGCTGTAGTTAGAAGATTGGCTACCAACTTTGCTGTAATTGGCTCTCTCCCCCTTGTCTTCCTATCTTGTCTGGCGTAACCGTAGTAAGGAATTACAGCGTTTATAGTACCAGCTGACGCCCTTAATGCAGCATCTATCATAATCAACAGCTCCATCAAATTGTCGTTTACTGGATTACAAGTAGGCTGGATCAGGAAAAGATCCTTGCCCCTAACTGTCTCGTCGATAACTAGATTGATTTCACCATCTCTGAAGGTATTTGATGTTAATTTTCCCAGGGGGACCCCTAGTTCATCACAAATTCCTTGGGCAAACTCCTTATTGGCATTTCCAGAAAAAATCTTTACATTTGATAAACTCATCACTCTTCATCCTTTCTATTCCTATAAACCCAACCATCTAACTGCCTAGACTCGGCCCTGTTTACATATAGGGCTCCCTCACCTACGTCTTCAGTTACTGTTGAACCTGCGGCTACAAAGCCATCTTTTCCAATCACTACCGGCGAGACAATATTAGTGTTAGAGCCAATAAAAGCTCCGTCCTTAATAGTGGAAAAGTGTTTGTTTTTGCCATCATAATTAGCAAAAATAACCCCACAACCTATATTTACTCCCTCTCCTAGTCTGGCATCGCCTATATAAGCATGGTGGCCTGCCTTAGTACCCTTACCTAATTGGGCATTCTTAATCTCTACAAAGTTTCCTAGGTGGACCTCATCTTCTAGAAGAGAATCTGGCCTTAGGTGAGAGTAAGGCCCAATAATGACTGAACTTCCAATTTTAGAGCTTTCAATAAAGGAAGATCTAATAGTTGATCCATCTCCAATTACCGAGTCGGCTATTTCCGTATCTCCAGTAATCAAACAATCACTTCCAATAACCGTCTGGCCTGTTATTCTAGCCCCCGTCCTAATCTCAGTGTCTATACCAATCTCCACACCTGGCTCAATAAATATGGAAGATGGGTTCTCCATTATAACCCCTTCTTCCATATAGGCCTGGTTAACCCACTCTCTTTTTATTTCCTGGGCTTGGGCAAGTTGGTCCTTAGAATTTATACCGTAAACTTCCCTAGAATCATCTATTGGGAAAGTACCTATTTTCTTGCCTTGGGATGTTAAGATTTCCACCACATCAGTAATATAGAGTTCCCCTTGAGAATTATCATCACTTAAATGTTCTAACGAGTCCTTTAAGAGTTGACCATCGAATATATAAATACCTGGGTTCCACTCCTTAATCAAGCGCTCCTCTGCAGTACAATCCCTATCCTCCACTATTTTAACCAGATAGCCATCCTTTTTTACTATTCTTCCGTAGGAATCTGGGTCATCCATAAATGCGGTCATAAGTGAGCCATCGTTACCTGACTCCTTATGATAGTCGATAAACTTTTTCAAAGTCTCTCCCCTTAGTAAGGGAATATCGCCATTTAAAATTAATACTTGATCTCCCTGACCAATATCATCTTGGGCCAGACCTACAGCATATCCAGTACCATAAGGATATTCTTCTCCAATGTACTGCCTCTTATAAGTAACTCTCTCCCCAAACATATCCTTGACGATATCTTCATTCTCCCCAACGATAATCACATTTTTATCTGCTCCAGCATACTCAGATGCCTGGAGTATATACTCAATCATAGGCTTATTCAAAATCTTATGAACTACCTTTGACTTATTAGACCTCATTCTAGTTCCCTCGCCGGCGGCAAGGATTATAGATAGGATCATGTCCACCAACCTTTCATAATTTCAGAAAAATAGGAAGGTTTCTACCTTCCTAGTTCTAAACATATCTTTGCCTTCTCTTCTCCGCCTGCTCCCAAGATAAGTCCTTGATAGGTATCATCTATCTGGCTCCAAGCTAGGGTAATATCACCCCAGGGAACCACCTCTTGAGTGTATTGCACCATTACTCTTTTATAATTTGAAGACTTGTAAACTTCAAAGGGAAGGACCTCTTCAATCCACTTAAAGTAAACCGAGTTATTAACATGTTGATTGCCGTCTACATCCTCATTCCTTATCTCGAAAACCTTCCTGTGCTCTGGTTTAAAGTTCGTAAATCTAGGCCTATAGTTTCTAATAGTCCCACTGTCTAAAACCATTCCCTCAGGATATAACCTGTCAAAGGTCGACGAGAACTTCCTATCTTCCTTATCTATAACGGAAAATAGACACTTACCTCTGGCATAGATCTCTTCTCCCTTTGAGAGGCTAAAATGTCTTGCAGCCAGAAAACTTCTATAACCTGGAGTCTGGGTGCTTACGGTCAACCTATCTCCAGAACGAGGATATTTTTCAAAATCAATCATCCAAGAGATAATAACCCAAGTCTGATTTTCTGCCAAACCCCTATCAAATTGCGTGTCATAAGCCTGGCTAAAGGTTCGTATAAGCTCTTGAGCCAGATTAGGGAGCTTTATCTTGCCCCCAGCCTTGCTCATAAAAGCCGAAACCTCAAAGTCTCTTTTAAATATCATCTACAGGTCTTCCTCTGATTCTTCTTCTATAATATCTTCCGTTTCAATATATTCAGAAATATCTTCTGCTTCACTTTGGGCTTCGGTTTCCACTGGAGCTTCTATCGGGCTTAGCTTCTTAGGGTCAAGCTCTGGTGGAGTAACCTTAAAGACTCCATTTACCAAGTCTACCTTATACTGGACATCGCCTAGGTAGTGGTCTCCATCGATAATGAAGGCCGCCTCTACGTCAAAGACATAGCTACCATCAACCAATTTCACCTGGTTAACCGATGGAGCGTAAAGTGCATTTTCAGGGCCAAAGTTTGCTTCAAATTCCTTTACTGTTTTAACCCTAGCCTTAGGATTTAGAGATAGGTAGGCAGAAACCTCATTTAAGTCGTGCATAGCAAATAGGTACTCTCTAAGAATAGTGTAGGGGCTATTGCCAATTAAATCTGTAAAGGCTGGCTTTCCGCCTTCCCTTTCTGTGTCTACCTGATCCATATTCATTTCTGGTAAATCTTCAGGGTCTAACCTAGGATTTTCCTTAAAGCTACTCAAATAAGTAAAGGCTAATGGGTCGTAGTCATTGCCTGCGTTCCAAACTAAATATTCATCAATGCCCAGTTCTACGCATGCCTTAATTTGCTCAGCTATTACTTCAGGTGTGTATTCAATATGTCCATCTACCCATGGTGCAGTAAAACCTTGAATCCAAGGTCTAATCTTGGCTGGATTCTCTACTGAAGCATTTTTTTCAATGGCTTCCATCATAGAATGTTTAAACACCCCATAAGGCTCAGCATCTGGAAATTCATAGTCATACCAACCTGTACCATAGTGAGATGGGTAAACCATTGGGCTTATAATATCCACTTCATCGGTTACCTTTAACCAGGTCTGGCCAATATCGTCAGGGTAATCCTCCCAAGATCTTGTTATAATTCCAAAAACTGCTGCCGCAACTTCAACACCATAAGGTTCAAGCTCTTCCATAGCATAGTCGATGAAATTTTGAATATTTTCATCCTTCCTAACCCCATTAGTGTGGCTAAAGTCTACAATTTTATTGTAGGTCTCTGAATCGTCAGGAAACCTAATGTAATCAAAGTGAATCTCTTTAAAACCCCTAAGTGCTGTCTCTTTAGAAATAGATATTACATAGTCCCAAACAAATTTATCATACTGATCTACCCATGCAGTTCCTGAATCATCGTAATAGAGTCCTCCCTCTTTTAACTTCATACCATGCTCTGGTACTAGTTCTGGTAGGATATGGTCCTTAAATACTACAATTCTGGCTATAGGATAAATATCATGTTTCTCCATATAGGCTAGTAGGGCTTGGTAGTCGTCAGCTGATGCCTGGACGTCTGTACCCAATTCCTTGACTGCCTCGATATCCGACTTCCAAGTTATATTTCCGTCATCATTTTTAATGTTTATAACTAGGGCGTTTATTTCAGTCTGATTGCAAATTGCTAGAATTCTTTCCAAAGGATTGACAAAGTCCATATCCCCTGGATCCTGGTCAATTTCTCCCTTTTCATATTTAATATATTCCTCATAATGAGCAATATTTTCCTCGGAAAAACCGTATGTAGCAGTCTCTTGATTTAGATATAGGGCTCTGGCCTTAAAATCTTCTTTTTTAACCTCACCCTCAGGTAGGGGAACATAAAACTTCCCGTACTTTTCCATCCTTTGAGCTTCTAACTCTGCCCTATCTATAGGCTGGGTCTCTTCAGAAGTCTGACCGTCTTTGGCCTTATTTGACTTCATGGAAATACCCTTACCTGCCATCTTTAAACTGGCAAAAACTACCAGGCCTATGACCAAGACAGCTACAATAGCAATGATACTGGCCTTCTTCGACTTTTCCCTTCGTCTCTTTCTTGATTCTTCTAAATTATTATTCATATTTGCTCCTATAAAATAAAATTCAAAGGCTTTGCTTTGTTTTTCTATTCTATCAAATCATAGTGCATTTTAAAAGTAAATGTAATAGAATGGGGATTTGTGATATTATTAGCCTCAGAAAGAAGGTATAGTTTGAAAAATTCAGTCAATTTTGAAACAGTCCAAGGAAGAAGTGAATATTGCCTTATTGATTTAAGGACAAGGGAAGAGCATAACCAGTATACAATACCTGGATCCTACTCTCTTCCTATACTAAACTACGATGAGAGGAGGGATATTGGCATCTTATATAAGAAAGGTCAGATCCAAGAGGCTAAAATTCTAGGCCTAGAATACGTAGGCCAAAGGCTGGCACAGCTTTATATAGACACTAGCTCCCTACTAGCCAATTATAAAAAACTAGTTCTCTTTTGCTCACGGGGAGGATTTAGGTCATCGACTATATTTGCCCTCTTCGATAGTCTTGGCCTACCAGTCATGAAGTTAGATGGAGGCTATAAGAAATACAGGCAGTTTATAAATACAGAACTGCCTAAGCTAATAGAGTCGTCCACTTTCACAGTCCTAGCTGGAGGAACAGGTGTAGGAAAGACAGAAATCCTTGCAGAGCTAAAGGAAGCAGGTGAGCCAGTCCTAGACCTGGAAGGTCTAGCTAGACACAAGGGCTCTTTTTTTGGCCATCTAGGTGAAAAGGCCCAGCCTAGCCAGAAAATGTTTGACTCTAAAATTTACGACCTTCTTTGGAAAAACCAGGGCCGCCGAATCTTTGTTGAAGGTGAGAGCTATCGGATGGGAAGGCTTATACTCCCTAAGGAGCTTTCCTTGGCCTTTAAGAAATCCCAAGCCGTCCGTATCCTAGCCCAGCTAGAAAACCGAATCGACAGAATTGAGAGAGACTATGCTGGCGCTCCTATTGAAGATCTTTTAAAAGCAACATCTAGGTTAGAGAGATACCTAGGCCAAAGAAAGGTTCAAGATTTAAAGAAAAAAATACAGGCTAGGGACTTTCAACCAGTAATCAAAGAATTAATAACAAACTATTACGACAAGACCTACGGCTCCTTAGGTAAAGGAGCCCAAGAATTCTACAGGGAAGACCCTGAGCTTATAAAAAAACTAATAAATTTAAGCTGACTTAAAAAAATAAAAGACCTAACAGGAAGGTAGGTCTAGAGTTAAAAAGAGATTAGGACCTGCTAAAAAGGCAGGTCCTACTTGTGTCTATTTTGCTTGAAAATTTCCTTAAGTTCTTTTTCAACATTTTCAGAAATTGAGTTTTCTCCACCGATAATATAGACATTTTCTACAAAGTCTAAAGTCTCAAAAAATTTCTTTATTTCTGGATTAAGTTTATCTTTAGGTGTTAAAACAATTTATCCATTTATTGTATCCGCAAATGGGCCTTCAGCTAGTGAATCAGGGAAGTTCTCACCACTAATAATTATTAGATTTCTAATAACCGTCACATCTTTCAGGTGTGCCTTTAAGATTTTTAAAGAAGTCTCATACCTATCGGCACCAGCTATCTTGGCTTCTCCTTCAATAGGTGCTATCCATTTCTCACCACCAAATACTAGAGATCCGGCACCACCAACTGGGGCAAAACCGTGAATTTCTCCCATATCTAAAAGCCTAGAAACATAAGGTACCGCTGACAAAGCATCTGTGAAAGAATAGGCGCTGGCTACTCTAAGAGCGTTGATCCCCAACTCCCTTAAATCCTTTTCAACTTTTTCTGATATGCTAGCTAGTCCTCCTACTATATAGACAAATTTAACGCCCAAGTATGTTAAGGTATCAGCTAAGCCATCAGCTAACTTATCCTTAGGAGTTAGATACATAGCCACATCCAGTTTAGCAGTAAATGGTCCTGTAAATAAAGCGTCAGCAAAATCCTCTCCTGATCCGATTATGGCAGCACACTGTTTCTGTATACCTACTTGTCCTAATTTAAGGGCGGTATCATATCTGTCCACACCTTCAATCCTCTGGACCTTACTTTCAGTTAACTCCTTTTTAAATTTATCTTGGGCTTTAAGATATTCTTTAAAAAAGCCCTCAGGATAAACTTTAATGGCTGGCCCTGAATCATCTACCCTTTCGCCATCAATATGGGTAATATACCAGGCCCCTGGGGTTCGTGTCATAATAGTGATGGGTGGAATAAATGCTTTGAAATCAAGGGTTTGAGGAACTTTTATTAAAAACAATTCATGCATTGCTTAGAGTAATATGTTTTAAATTTAGTGGTTACTGGATCATATTGAGTAAGTTATTTGGGTATCTATTGACTTCCTATTCAAAGAATAATAAAGTTTGATAATATATATGGTAGACTTATACGAAATAAAAAATGATAGGAGAAAGTGTATTTAATGAGTATAAAAATTATCACAGATAGTGGTGCAGATCTTCCACAAGCACTTATAGATAAGCACAAAATTAGTGTAATACCACTGGAAGTTCTTATTGATGATGAGACTTATTTGGATGGAGTAGATTTAAGTTGTGAAGAGTTTTACAAAAAAATGAATGAAAGTGATACACTTCCTAAAACTGCAAGTCCATCTCCTCAGAAATTTTTGGAACAGTTTAAAGGCAGTGAAAAAAATATATTTGTAATCACTATATCTTCAAAATTAAGTAGCACATACAATAATGCTATTTTAGCTAAAAGCTTATATGAAAAAGAAAATAACAATAAAAATATTTATGTAATTGATTCCCTTAGTGCTTCAGTAGGAGAAGGTATGGTAGTACTGAAATTAGTGGAATTGATTTATAATAATATGGATATAGAAGAAGCTGTATCACAAACAAATAAGTTTGCTAAAGAAAATCAAGTATACTTTTTATTAGAAACACTAGATAATATAATCAAAGGAGGCCGGATAGGTAAAGCCGCTGGTTTTACTGCTTCATTATTATCAATAAGGCTTATACTTAAATCTGATAGTAATGGAGCGGTAGATTTAGCAGAAAAAGTTAGGGGATCAAAAAGAGCATTTAAAAGGCTTGTTGATATAGTCGGTGAAGAATGTATCAATCCAGAAGAAAGGACCTTGGCAATAGCACATGCCAATTGTTATGAAAAAGCAATTGTTTATAAAGAGTTAATTGAAGAAAAATACAATTTTAAAGATATCATTATTTCAACTATTGGACCAACTATCGGAACTTATTCAGGAGAAGGAGGACTGCTGATATCATTTTTATAATTTTTAACTTTTTATCAATAAGAAGGGTATCAAAATAAAAGGTTCCTATACTTAATTAGACCTATTATTCAGGTATAGTCATTAAAGCTGGAGATAACTATTTTAATTCCCATAGAAAAAGCCTTTATCTAGCCATGATAAAGGCCACAGCAAAGTGAAGCTCTAAGATGGGGGGAAGATTACAACAAATTGGTGAATTATCTTTTATAATAAGTAGAGAGACTATTAAAAATGATCCTATCACAATTGTACCATGCAAATGGCTCAGGGAAAATATTGTCAAAATAGTAGTATCCAGCCTGTGATTCGGTTGATTCTACTACCAGTTCTTCGCCTGCTTCCATAGTCCAGGTCAATGTTGAATCTTCTCTTATTTCATAGTCTCGAGACTTAAGGGTTAAGCTAGCCCCTACTTCAAACTCACTTCCCTCTCCCCTAAAAGCATAGCCCACTCCTTTTTCTCCCAGAACTTGCTTGTCTACGGCCAGTGCTGGTACGACCAACATCCACAAGGCCAAGAATAGCGCTAGTGTTCTTTTTATCTTTTACCTCCTTTTTATTATCTCCTTTAATATAAGCTAAAGTATAAAACACATTAATATTATTTTAACACAAAACTCCTATAAATAACTAGACATGCAAAGACATTTAACATAATAGATATTAAAGGACCCTCCTATAATAAAATAAAAAGAGAGGGGAAACCCTCTCTTATTTTATACTATTAGGTTTTACTTAAAAATATCCACTAGTTCTTTTTCAACTTCTGGTGAGATAGTATTGACTCCACCTACAATATCGATAGTCTTTAAGTTTGTCAGTCCCTTAAGGTAGCTAGCCACCGCAGGATCCAGTTTTTTAACCCCTGTCAGTAGGATAGGCCCTTTAAGTAAATCTGTCCAAGGTCCTGCTGCCAGCGAATCTGGATAGTTTTCTCCACTTACAATTACAACTCTTTCTATAGGACCTTCTAGGCTAGAATACTTCTTAGCAATCTCTATACTAGTTGTATATCTGTTATCTCCTGCAACTCTAGTTTCCCCCTCTAAACTAGGAATCTGGCTAGTACCTCCGATTACAATAGAATCATTGGCTACTATTGGGGAGAAGATAATTGGCTTTGTCCTAGCCAATCCATTTACATAGGGCACTGCAGCCAGAGCATCTGGAAAGGATTGGGCGCTAGCTATAACTCTGGTAGGCACATCCTCTACTCCCTTAAGCTCATTGATGTAATTGGCTACTTTTTCTGCAGTTTCATACCTGTTGATTCCAGCTAGCCTAACAATCTCAATACCACCTGCTACTAACTCCTCCTCAATCGACTTGGAAAGAGCAGCCTCTCCACCGACTAGATAAGCTACCTTAGCCTCTTGAGCCTTAAGCTCATCTAATAGGTTAACTGGTAGACTTGCCTTAGGACTCAAGTACATAGGTGAATTAAAATAGGATGCAAGAGGGCCTGCAAATAAGGCATCGGCAAAAATTTGGCCCGAGGCTATAACCACTTTTTCAGGCTTGTTCTTATAGAACTTAGCCAAGCTTAAGGCTGTTTGATACCTATCGCTGCCTGAATGTCTATTTACTTGAACAGTTCTAGCCGGTGGGATTACTGGTTCCTTTTTAATGTCCTCTGGTTTTTCTACTACCTCTATTGCAGGTAATAAACCCTTGGCGTCCTTGCCGTTAATCTTTACTATTTCCCAAGTTCCTGCTTGATCTAGGACTGGAGCAAAATAGTAAAAGCCTCTAATATCAGAGTAGGTCTTAGCATTAATTTCCCTGCTACCATTGACCAAGAGAACTATTGTTGAGTTCCTTTCAATTAAAAGTTCTCCTGAGTAAATCAAGAAATTTCTTCCTTGAAGATGATCGCCTGTTTCATAGGTTAAAAGAGGCGCCCCATCTACTTTTTCTGGATTGATAGTTCCAAAATTGTTAGTAGCTGCTGATACATTTAAAGTCAGAGCAAGCAACAGTAGGAAAACTATCGGTAGTCTATTTAGTTTCATAAAACTCTCCTTTACATAAATATTATTCTAGCTAAGAACAGGATGGCGAAGAACACCATCAACGGTGATACCTCTTTAACCTTTCCTGTAAGTAACTTTAATACCACATAAGAAACTATACCAAAAACTATTCCCTCGGCAATTGAGTAACCAAAGGGCATCATCACTATAGTTAAAAATGCGGGTATTGCTTCAGTATAATCGCCTAAGTCAATATCCTTAACCGATGTCATCATCATTAGGCCAACAATAATCAAAGCTGGTGCTGTAGCAGCAGCTGGAATAATTTCAAAAATCGGGTAAAAGAAAAGGCTTAGGGCAAACATAGCTGCCGTAGCTATAGCTGTAAGTCCAGTCCTTCCTCCCTGGGCAACTCCTGAAGCAGATTCTACAAAAGCCTTAACTGTAGATGTTCCTAGGAGAGCTCCTATAGTAGTCGCTATAGCATCTGCCATTAGGGCTGGGCCTGGTCTTTCTAAACTACCATCTTCATCTAACATATCAGCCTGATTAGCAACTCCAATCAAGGTCCCAACAGTATCGAAGACGTCGACAAATAAAAATGTAAAAACAACTACTAGCATATCTAAGCTAAAAATATTTTTAAAATCCAATTTAAAAGCTACTTGAGATAGACTAGGAGGTGCTGACACCAGACTAGTTGGCAACTTTGTAACGCCTAGGATAATGGCTAAAATAGTCGCAGCCACTATGCCAAAGAGAATAGCTCCCCTAACCCTATAATGGAGCATAATCCCTACTAGAAGTATACCAACTATAGTAACTAGCACCTCTGGACTAGATAAGTCTCCCACGCTGAGGATAACTCCCTCACCTTGAACTACAATGCCTGCACTGCTCAATCCAATAATGGTTATGAAAAGTCCAATTCCTGCTGAAACAGCCTTTTTCAAGTTAGGGGGGATAGCATCAAAAATCGCCTCCCTAAATTTAAAGAGAGACATAAGCATAAAGAGAATCCCCTCGATAAAGACGGCAGTCAGGGCAAAGTTCCAAGAATATCCCATCTGTTGGACTACTGTGTAGGTGAAAAATGCATTGAGGCCCATACCTGCTGACAGAGCAAAAGGATAGTTGGCCATCAAACCCATTAACACAGTTCCTATACAAGAGGCGATAACCGTCGCTGTAAATACTCCACCTGGATCCATCCCAGCCTCACCTAGGATTGTAGGGTTTACCGCCAGTATGTAGGACATGGTCATAAAAATAGTAATCCCTGCCATAATCTCAGTGCTGATTGTGGTTCCATTCTCCCTTAATTTAAATCTTTTCATCAAAAAATTTTCCATATTAGCTCCTTATTATAGTACCAGTCTTTCCTTTTAGGCCTTGGGCTGCCTTCTCTAAGGATGTAATCAAACAGCTTCTCCTTGGGTCCTGGCCGACAAACTTTAAGCCAGCCCTAACCTTAGGCTCCATAGATCCCTTGCCAAACTCGCCAGCCTCTAAATAGGCCGAGCCTTCCTCTGGGCTGATTTTATCTAACCATTTTTCTGTCGGTTTACCAAAATTTATAGCAACCTTGTCTACAGCTGTCAGTATTACTAGTTTATCTGCCCCTATAATCTCCGCTAATAGGACCGAAGTCATATCCTTGTCTATTACAGCATCTACTCCCTGGAGGAAGCCACCCTCTTTAACCACTGGCACTCCACCTCCACCTCCTGCGATAAGAACAAATCCCTTATCAAAGAGACTTCTGATAGCTTCTTCTTCGACTATGGCTAGGGGGTTTGGAGATGCTACCACCTGTCTATAACCCCTTCCCGAATCTTCAACTACCACCTTTCCCTGGTCTTCTAAAGCCTTAATTTCATCGGCC
>CAZFXW010000035.1:0-3831 GCA_964523385.1 uncultured Peptoniphilaceae bacterium
TACTTCCTCCTATAGTGAAAAGGGATTGATACTAACCGCGGTGCTATAGTCCCCGCCCATTAAATCCCTATTCTTTAGTAATCTATCATCAATTAAAAGCTTTAAATCTTCTAACCTATCTTTCGTCTTAAAAATAATATTAAACCTGTATCTGCCCCAAGCCCTTTCGATATTAGCCGGGTGGGGGCCAATAATTTCAAGGTCTTCCCAATTTTCCACATTTAAAGTCCTTAAAATCTCTTCAGTTCTCCTTATACAAGCTGCCCTCTGCTCATGGCTAACTCTGATAATAACCATGTCGTAAAAGGGTGGATACTTGTAAACTTCCCTAGTTCTAATCTCATTTTCGTAAAAAAGTTCGTAGTCGTGGTCCTTGGCAGCCCTAATAGCGTAATGGCTTGGCTCATAGGACTGGATAAAGACCTGGCCAGGGTCCTGGCCCCTTCCAGCCCTTCCAGCCACCTGGGTTAAAAGCTGGAAGGTCCTTTCACTGGCCCGGTAGCCGGGAATATTAAGGGAAATATCCGCCGCCACCACACCGACCACAGTCACACCTTCAAAGTCAAAGCCCTTAGAGAGCATTTGAGTTCCGATTAATATATCTATTTCCCGATTGACCATCCACTGGTAGACCCGGTCATAGGATCCCTTCCTCCCCATCGTGTCCTGATCCATCCTATAGACATAGGCTAGGGGAAAGGCCCGGCGGGTAAAATTCTCCAACTGCTGGGTTCCAGCTCCAAATTCTTTAATAGCGTTAGAGCCACAAGATGGACAAATCAGAGGCTTTCGGCCTGTACTGCCGCAAATATGGCAGACAGAAATCCCCTTAGTGCTGTGGTAGGTCAGAGAGACATCACAGTGGTCGCACTTTTGAATGTAACCACACCTCCTGCAAAAAACATAGGAGGAAAAACCCCTCTTATTTAAAAAGAGAATAACCTGCTCCTTTCTATCCAAGGCTCCTTGGATAGACTGGTGAAGGTCCTTAGAAAACATCCCTGTGTTCCCCTCCTTCAGCTCCTCCCTCATATCTACCACATGGGTCTTAGGCAAGGCTCCCCCAGTCCTCTGGGTCAGCTCTAAAAGCCTATAGTCTCCCCTTTGGGCCCTGTAGTAGGACTCAACTCTGGGGGTGGCTGAGCCTAAAAGCACAGGCGCCTGGTGGTAGCGACCCCTTTCTTGGGCAATCTCCAAGGCGTCATACCTTGGATTATTTTCGCTTACATAAGAAGCCTCATGTTCCTCGTCAATAATAATAATCCCCAAATTTTTAAAGGGAGCAAAAACCGAAGACCTAGTTCCGATAACAATCGGGGCAATCCCCTCTTTGACCATCCGCCACTGATCAAAGCGCTCACCTGGCAATAATCTAGAGTGGAGAACAGCCACCTTCTCATCAAAACGGCCGGCAAAACGCTGGATAGTCTGAGGTGTTAGGGATATCTCTGGAACCATAATCAGGACCTCCTTACCCTGGTCCAGATAGTGCTGGGCCAGCTGGAGGTAGACCTCAGTCTTTCCACTTCCTGTAACTCCCTTAAGCAGGAAAGTACCCTGGCCACCTTGGATAACCTGGTTGTAAACCTTTCTTTGATCCCTTGTCAGCTCATGGGCCAGGTAGAGCTGGCTATCTTCAACAGCCTCTCTTAGAATTTCCTCCTGGTAGATTTCAACAAGGTCTCGCTCTTCCAAGGCCCTTAAGGTTGATAGAGATGAGTCGGTAGAGCTAAGGAGATCCTTTTGGCTTATAGGCCTGGCCGCCTCCTTGAGAAAATCAAAAATCTCCTGCTGTTTAAAGGCCCTGGCTGGAATCTCAGCTTCTTGTACTTTAAGTCTAACCATTCTAATGGTCTTAATTGTCACATTGCTGGCCGTTTTTAGCTCTCTTTTTATAAGACCCTTGTCAACTAAATCCGTTAACTTCTTCCCCTTATAATCTGGAAAGGCCTTTCTGATTTCAGCCAAGCCTTTGGGCTTTTTAAGAAAGTCGTAAAAGTCCCCTTGGCCCGAAATATTCACATAGGTTTCCTCTATGTTTAAAATATCCCCTGGCGGCAAGACCGTTTGAAAGGCTGAAGATAAATCCGAGAGATACTTCTCCTCCATATAAAAGCCCAACTCAATTAGCTCCTGGTTTATCAGAGGATAAGTCTCTTCTATTTCGTAGATATCCTTGGTCTCAAAATCCCCATCGTATTGATTTTTAATACCAACCACAATGCCCACACTGGTCCTGTTCCCTCGTCCAAAGGGCACCAAAACCCTCTGGCCTAGCTGGATCTCATCTCGAAGGTCCTCAGGAACCGAATAGGTAAAGATCTGGTCGGTCATCCTAGTCTTAGATTTTAAAACCAACTCTGCATACATTAAATCACCTTAATAAATCTAAAATAATACTTCCAATCTCCCTCTTAGGCAGGAGCGGGCTTTCCTCTATCCCATCTTTTGAAAGGATAGAAACCTGATTGTAATCAGAATTAAAGCCAATGTCCGTCCTTGAGACATCGTTGGCCACAATATAGTCACAGCCCTTGGCCAAAAGCTTCTTCTCAGCATTGGCCAAAAGATTCTCTGTCTCAGCCGCAAAGCCAATCATAGTCCTGTCACCTTTAATAGAGGAAAAATGCTTGAGCAAGTCTGGATTTTCAGCCAGCTCAAGAACCAAGCCCTCTTGGCCATCTTCCTTTTTAATCTTCTCTTCAGCCATCTGGGGTCTGTAGTCGCCTACAGCCGCCGCCATAATCAGTGCGTCAGCTTCCTCAAAGTTATCTTTGATAGCTTTTTTCATCTCAAGGGCACTTTCCACAGCCACCACCTTAAAAAGCCTAGGCTCTTCAAGCTTAACCGGCCCGTGGATAAGGACCACTTCAGCGCCCCTGTTCCTAGCTTCTAGAGCCAAGGAAAAACCCATCTTGCCGCTAGAGTCATTGGCAATATACCTTACTGGGTCAATCCTCTCCAATGTTGGACCTGCAGTGATAATAATCCTCTTGCCCACTAGGTCCTTGGGCGTTACCGCCTCTTCTAGGGCGTCGATAATCTCCACTGGTTCAGCCATCCTGCCGTCGCCAAACTCATTACAGGCTAGGAAACCAGGGTTAGAGCTGATAAAATCAAAGCCTCTTTCCCTTAGGACATCCATATTAGCCTGGGTAGCTGGGTTCTTTAGCATCTCCGTATTCATAGTTGGAGCCAGCATAATCTTGGCAGTAGTTGCCAGAAAAGTTGTAGTCAGAAGATTATCTGCGATTCCATGGGCTAGTTTAGCCATAGTGTTGGCCGTTGCTGGTGCCAGCAGGCAAATATCCGCCCTTCTAGCCAAGGATATATGCTCTACGTCATAGTTTTCCCTTTCCTCAAACATCTGGGTGTGGA
Source organism: uncultured Peptoniphilaceae bacterium (assembly GCA_964523385.1). Taxonomy (GTDB): domain Bacteria; phylum Bacillota; class Clostridia; order Tissierellales; family Peptoniphilaceae; genus CAZFXW01. Next base: position 3,379 of record CAZFXW010000035.1, read on the forward strand.
CTTGGGTCCTACCCATAGTTTGAAACATAAGGGGGCTGATCATCTCAGTTGCATGGTGGGTCATGATAATATCCACCTCAGCCTCCAACTTTTTAAGCCTAGACAAAAGGTCTAAGACCTTGTAGATGGCAATGCCTGAGCTAACCCCTAGGAGAATCCTCTTCCCCTTGAGGATTGAACTATTCTTCGTCAATTACGACCTTGCCTTCCATAACCTCTTCGATAGCCACAGTAACTGGCTTCTCGTCCTTCCTAACCGGAATCAGTGGCTCTGCACCGTCGATAATATCTCTGGCCCTTTTGGCCACCAGCATTACAATTTCGTATCTGGATTCACTAATTTCATCTAATTCTGAAAATGATGGGTTAAGCATTCCTTGCCTCCTCTATGTATTTCTTATATCTTGGATTATCCTTAATCTTTAAATTTTCCACATCTATAATCTTTTCAAT
>CAZFXW010000035.1:3841-11230 GCA_964523385.1 uncultured Peptoniphilaceae bacterium
TTATTGACCACGCCGTAGTCATACTCTTCTAATAACTTCATCTCTCCGATAGCATTGGCCATCCTTAGAGCTATCTGTTCAGGGCTTTCAGTCCCCCTGTCAACCAGTCTTCTCTCTAGCTCTTCCATAGAAGGTGCTAGGATAAAGACAAAGACTCCATCAGGATAGGTTTCTTTAACATCCATAGCTCCTTGGACGTCTATCTCTAGGATTACCACCTTGCCCTCTCCAATATTATCTAGGACAAAGTCTAAGGGTGTTCCATACTTGTTGCCGTGGACATGGGCATATTCTAAAAACCTACCCCCTTCAATCCCATGGTCAAACTCATCATGGGAGATAAAAAAGTAATCCTCCCCATGGACTTCACCTGGCCTAGGATCTCTGGTAGTTGCCGATATAGAGTAAACTACATTCTCGTTTCTATTCATCAGCTCTTCACAAACCGTACCCTTGCCAACTCCTGATGGTCCTGAAACCACCAGTAGCATTCCCCTTTCCCTTGATTCAATCACTCTATATTCTGCACCTGCTCTCTTATCTGGTCAACTAAGGTCTTAATCTCAATAACAGTCTTCTTCATATCATTGTCCTGGACCTTAGAAGCCATAGTGTTAGCCTCCCTCAGCATCTCCTGGCTAAGGATATCCAGTTTCCTGCCCGTTGGCTCATCAGCATCCATACAATCCTTAACTTGGAGGATATGGGAATTCATCCTGGTAATTTCCTCCCGGATATCGCTTCGCTCTGCATAGATGGCTATCTCTGCTAAAACCCGGTCGTCAAATCCTTCAAATGAGTCCTTAACTTCAGCCAAATTTTCCAAAAGCCTTTCCTTAAAGGCCTCCTTAACCTGATCTGCTACCTGGTCTATCTGGGCTAAGTTCTCTTCTATAGCATCTAAATTAGCTATAAAATCCTCCCTTAAATTAACGCCTTCCGCCTCTCTCATCTGGACCACCTGGCCCAGCGCATCTCCCACAATCTCCAGAAGTTTTTCCTCTAAAAGCTCCTGAGACTGCTCAACTGGGGTAATTTCCACCACACCCTTAGTCTCTAAGATATTGCTAATATCTAGCTGAGGCGTAACCTTTAAAAGATGGCTGATTTCCTTTTGGGCCTCACCTAATTTTTGGGCCAACTGCTCATTTATCTCAATCTCATAGTCTTCACTAGAAGACCTATATCCTACGTAAATTTCCACCCTACCACGGGCTAAAAATTTCTTGACCTCTTCCATAATCTTGGCCTCTAAAAACATTAAATCCTTAGGGACTCTAAAGAAAAAGTCCAAATACCTGTGATTTACTGTTCTGATATCTACAGTCAACTCTAAGTTCTGGTGTAGATATTCTCCTTTTCCGTAACCTGTCATGGATCGAATAATAGTCCACCTCCATTCTTTTAATTCTATGGGTAGAGGCCCTTTTTGTCAATGGATTGTTACGTTTTCTTAATAAGTTACCCTTTATACTGGACAAGTCTTAGACTATAATATAGGAAAGGAAGTGATTAGATGTCATACGACGGCATAAGCGCCAGAGCCATTGCTCATGAACTAAAGGAATTTATCGGAGCCAGGATTAACAGGGTAAACCAACCTGGCAGATACGATTTAGTTTTAAATATATACAAGGGTAAGGAGAAAAACCTCTTTCTTTCAGCTGGCTCATCGACGGCCAGAACCCACTTTATTAAAAAAACACCGGCCAATCCCCAAAGCCCCCCTAATTTCTGCATGCTCCTAAGAAAACACATCCAAGGAGGCATTATAACAGATATTAGACAGCTGGGCCTAGATAGGGTATTAATCTTTGAAATTGAAAGTTTTGACGAGCTCTTTGGCCTGACGAGAAAAGAACTGATTATAGAGATGATGGGTCGCCATTCTAACATAATCCTAGTAGATAAGGAAAGTCAAAAAATAAACGATTCGATAAAAAGAGTCTCTATCGATATCTCTAGGGTTAGGCAAATCCTACCAAGCATGGCCTTTGAGACCATACCCGACGATAAAATTGACCTTCTAGTAGACCATAGCCTACCCTCAGAGGTCTTTCCCAGAGATGAAAATGGCCAGGCTTACAAGAACTTTTACAGACTCTACACCGGCCTCTCTCCCCTAGTTTCCCGGGAAATCTTCTATAGGGCTGGTGTAGATACGACCACTGCCTCAAGCCAGATGACCGAAGAAAATTTCCAGGCAGTGGATAGGGAGTTTGAGAGCCTGAGGGAAGACATTAGAGAGGATAACTACCAACCTAATTTAAATAAAAATCCAGCCACTGGAGAATACACTTCATTTTACCCAATGATCCTAGAACACCTAATGGGTGAAAGAGAGCTTTACACCAGCTATTCAGAGGCCTTGGAAAAATACTTTACCAGCCAGATTAGCTTTGACAGGCTCAACCAGATGAAAACCTCTATCAGAGACACAGTTAGCCGCCAGCTATCCAGAGATACAAATAAATACAATGCTCAAGTCCAGGATCTAGAAAGGGCCAAAGACAGGGACAAGTATATAGTTTGGGCTGACGTCCTGTCGGCCAACTTCCACCAGGTCCAGCCAGGAGCTGAGGAAATCACCCTCTACAACTTTTATGATGAAGAGGGAGGCAATGTTACCATCCCTCTGGATGTGCGTAAAACCCCGCCCCAAAACGCCCAGGCCTTTTATAAGCGCTACTCTAGGTTGAAAAATACCGATCAGATTTTGACCAGGTCTATACCTCGGCTCGAGGATGAAATCGCCTACCTCCAGCAGGTTCTTTTAAACTTAGACCAGGTTGAAGAAGTAGATGAACTGGTAGAAATCGAAGAAGAGCTGGAAAAAGCCGGCTACTTAAAGAAAAAGAAGAGAAAGAGAAGGCCTAAGGACGAAAGCCAGTCTAAGCCTCACAGATACCAGACCTCAGACGGCGAAGATGTCTACGTTGGGAAAAACAACAGGCAAAACGACCAGCTAACTCTTCGCTTTGCCAATCCAGATGACTACTGGTTCCACGTCCAAACCTCTCCTGGTTCCCACGTAATCCTAAGGGATTCGGGCTCGGTGACAGAAAAGTCTATCGAAGAAGCAGCCTATCTGGCCGCCCTCCACTCCTCCCTGGCCAAGGAAAAGATGATTACAGTTGACTATACCCATAAGAAAAATGTCTACAAGGCCAAAGGAGCCAAGCCAGGCATGGTCTACTATAATGAATTTGACTCGATAATCGTCGATATGGAAGACCCTAGGTGGAAGGAAGCTCCAAAGAAAGCCTAGGGTTTATGCTGTAGGGATAGTTGATAATTCGGTGTTTTTCCAAATTTCAACTGTCCAATGAATAACCGGAACGCCTGGGGACAGTCGATCCCTACAGAATGAAATAAACCCAGTTGTAGGGATAGTTGGTAATTCGGTACTTTTCTGAATTTCAACTGTTCATTGAATAACCGGAACGCCTGGGGACAGTCGATCCCTACACAATGAAATAAGCCCATTTGTAGGGATAGTTGACAATTCGGTGCTTTTCCGAATTTCAACTGTCGGTTGATTAACCGGAGCGCCAGAGGATAATCATTCCTCAAAAATTAATCAAGAAAAAACGGCAGCCTCGGCTGCCGTCTTTCATTTCTACCTCACACACTCTAAAATATCTTCAATTAAATCCACCCTATTAAAAGGCGTAATAATATAATAACCGTCTATATGATTCCTAATTTCCTTCATAAACTTACAGGACAGATCTACTGCCAACTTATTGTTTTCTTCCTTTGTCTCGGCCCCTTCATACATAGCCACTATATCGTCGGCCACTGTAATCCCGGGCACCTCCGCATTCATAAAGATAGCATTTCTATAGGAAACTACTGGGAAAATCCCACCCATTATATAGGCTTCCAACTCCTTATAGGCCATCTTTAAATTCTCTACAGCTGTTTGGGAGATTACCGGCTGGGTATAGAAAACCTCCATCCCCATCTCTTCCTTACGCTTGGCCCTCTTTAGCTCAGCTTCGAAATTGGGAGCATTGATATTTAAAGCCCCTCCAATATTAAAGGGATTTAGAAAGAGGTCGTTGTTTAACTCGGTAACGTAATTAGCCAACTGGGTCGAATTAAATTGGAAGACCCCCTTGACCTCATCCTTCTCCGCCGAAGGAATCGGATCTCCTGTCACCAGAATTAAATTAAAAATATCTTCGATATTCAAACCCATTAGAATGGCCTTTGTAGCGTTGATATTCCTATCCCTACAGGTAAGATGGACAATTGGGTCAATGCCTAGCTCATTTTTAATCTTAAAGCCCATCAGAGCAGCGTCAATCCTAGCCCTGGCCACCGGCACGTCGGCGATGGTTATTGCGTCAACTCCTGCCTCCCCTAACTTTTGAGCGTTGTTCATGTAGAAGGCAATGTCCATATCCTCTGGTGGGTCGTATTCGACGGCAATAGGCTTGGCCCCACTCTCTAGCTTTTCCCTAAAGTAGTTCCTCTTTGCGTCTCCAGGTATCTTCCTAGACTTAATCTTCCTCTCTGTATGGACAATCCTGTCCAGGCTGGGCATCTTTTCCTTAAGCTTCTTAATATACTCAGGATTGGTCCCACAGCAGCCTCCAACTATATCTACCCCTTCTCCTAGAAGATCTAGGGTAGTGTTGGCAAAGTAATCAGGCTTATTGTTGTAGTAAGTCCTGCCGTCGACGATAGTCGGGTAGCCTGCGTTAGGCATGACGATTATCTTCACATTCTCTGGCAGCTCAATCCTTTCCATATACTCCCTAAGGTGATGAGGGCCAGAGACACAATTAAAGCCTACAGCGTCAAAGTAGCCCGACTCAGCCAAATCCTTGATTAGATTATCCCCCAGATAACCACTTCTGGTAGAGCCGTCTGGGCTAATGGAGAAACAGCCAATCAGATAGGCCTCGGGAGATTTTTCTTTAATATAGGCTCCGATTTTTCCAATCTCTTCGTCGGTAGTAAAGGACTCGAGGAGGAAGTGGTCGATACCTTCCCCGACAAAAATATCCACCAAGTCGTAATAATCCTCAAGCTCTACATCTGGATAGGCTGACATATTTCCGATATTTCCAAAGACAATAGCCTGGTCTCCAGCCGCCTTCTTGGCGATTTCAATCCCCTGGCGGACCAGCTGGACCACAATATCCTGGGAGGTAGACAGGGCAAACTTGTTGGCCTGATAGGTGTTAGTTTTAATCCCCATGGCTCCTGCGTCGATATATTCTCGGTGAATCCTGTAAATCACATCGGCCTGGAAGATATTAGCCATCTCCACCTGGGGAAGGGGATTCTTAGCCACTTCCTGGTAGTAGGTTCCCATTCCTCCATCAAAAATAAAGGGAAACTTAAGCATTTTTACCTCCAAATACATCTCTGGCCACCTCGATATTCATCTTGGCATCCTTTAAATAATAGTCAGCACCGATTTCATAGGCATAGTCCTCGGTTAGCACAGCCCCTCCAACCATAATCTTTATGGTCGGGTCTAGGTCCTTAAGCTCGATGATAGTCTCCTTCATAGAGTCTAAGGTTGTGGTCATAAGGGCTGACAGTCCTACTAGCCTAATATTCCTCTTCTTAGCCTCGTCTACAATAGCCTGAATCTCAACATCTCTACCCATATCGACCACATCGTAGCCGTAATTTTCCATCATAACCTTGCCGATATTCTTGCCTATGTCGTGAATATCTCCCTTAACAGTGGCGATAATAATCTCGCCCCTCTTAACCGATTCTTCACCTCTAGATTCGATAAGCTCCCTGATAACGGCAAAGCCCTCTTGAGCAGTTTCAGCAGCCCTAATCAGCTGGGGTAGGAAAATCCTGCCAGATGAGTACTCCTCTCCCACATAATCTAAAGCTGGAATCAGCTCCTCCTCGATAACCTCCATCTCGTCGACAGTCTCTAAAAGCATCTGAACCTGCTTTCTCAGCTCATCCTTTTGGCCACTGACGATTAGTGACTGGACATCCTTCTTGTCTACCTGCTCAACAACCTTTTCAGCCTGCTCCACATTCTGGTAGCGACCGATAAAGTCGCCGATAGCTCCTTCATGGTTGGTCAGAACCTTAAAGGAATAGACTGAATCCATAATTGGACCGTTAGTCGGATCCACGATAGGGAAATTTAATCCCCTATCCATAGCCAGGCTTAAAAAACTGGCGTTAATAAGCTCCCTATTGGGCATGCCAAAGGAAATATTTGAAACACCCATGGTAGTGTTTAAGCCCATCTCCTCAAAGGCGTCGATAGCCTTTAGTGATTCAAGGGCCGATTCAGGATTAGATGAAACAGTTAAAGCCAAGGGATCCAGTATAATATTTTCCCTTCTAATACCATACTTCTCTGCTTCAGCCACGATCTTCAAACCAACCTCCACCCTACCTTGTGCTGTATCTGGAATCCCATCCTCATCTAAGCAAAGGCCAATGCACATGGCATTGTACTTCTTTACCAAGGGCAGGATTTCATCCATTTTAGCCTGTTCCCCAGAAACTGAGTTGACGATAGCCTTGCCGTTGTAGGCCCTAAGGCCTGCTTCGATGGCTTCTCCTTTAACCGAGTCAATTTGAAGGGGCAGGTCAACCACCGACTGGATAGCCTTGACAGCCTTGGCCATTAAATCCTTTTCGTCTACCCCTGGGTGGCCCACGTTTACATCTAAAACATCTGCCCCCGCCTCAGCCTGCTGGATAGCCTCTCTGATTAGGACAGCCATATCCTCCTCCATCAAAGCCTTTTGGATAGACTTTCTACCAGTTGGATTAATCTTCTCCCCGATAATAGTCAAGCTTTGGTCCTTGTAGACCGTAGCCGAAGATGGGCCAACTAAAGCCTCCCTTTTATATTCAGTTACTGGCTTACCCTTAAATTCTTCCACTAAGGCCTGTATAAAGGTCTCGTCCGAACCACAGCAGCCACCCATATACCTGACCCCTAGTTTGTAGATATCCTTCATAGCATCGATAAACTCATCAACAGTCATATCATAGCCACCAGTAGGATTAGGTAGACCAGCGTTAGGCTTGATTAAAAGGTCGATATCGGTAATCAAAGCCAGCTTCTTAATCATCCTCTTTAGCTCAATGGGCCCTAGGGAACAGTTAAGTCCGATAGCGTCTACCCCCAGGTCATTGACCAGATTGGCAAAGGACTCTAGGCCCACTCCCGCAAAGGTCCTCTCATTATCCTCAAAGGACATAGAAACCAAAATCGGCAGGTCGGAATTTTCCTGGGCAGCCAAGACAGCAGCCTTAACCTCGTAAAGGTCGGTCATAGTCTCGATGATGATTAAATCCGCCTCCGAACCAGCTAGGATAAGCTCCTTAAAGATATCCACCGCATCCTCAAAGGACAGAGTCCCCATAGGCTCAAGCATA
>CAZFXW010000035.1:11276-12519 GCA_964523385.1 uncultured Peptoniphilaceae bacterium
CGATAGGGCCGATATCCAAAGCCACCTGAGCCTGATCACCTGCCTCCTCTTTGGCCAGGCGGACGGCAGTCTCCACCACCTGACCAACATCATAGTCGGTATTCTTCATCTTTAGCCTATTGGCCCCAAAGGTATTGGTGTAGATAATCTCCGCCCCAGCATCCACATAGGCTCTGTGGACCTCCCTTACCATGTCAGGGTCTACCATATTCAAAATCTCTGGAATATAGCCCCTTTCCATGCCCAAGTTTTGGAGCATAGTCCCCATAGCCCCATCTAAAATAACAACGTCTTTCATCTTCTCTCCTTATACCTACAACAGTTTCTCAAGTCACACTTCTTACAGCCATTCCTAGTAGGCTGAGGGTTTTCAGACACACCGATAATGGCAGAGACTGACTTTCTCGGAGTCATAATCCCCTCCTCGTTGACAGTCAGTCCCATCATCCTCTTAGTATTTAAAAGTTCTAGAAGCTTAACATTAGTCTTAATATCCAAATCCCCATAGCCAGGGGAAAACCTATCGGTTAAATAATAGGGCATAAATTCATCTTCAAGCCTTCTATTCAAATTCTCAGCCAGAGCCTCAGCCCCAGCAGAAGCAGCCCCATCCATAATCACCGAATAGGTTAAATCCACAAAACCCAGCCTTCTAATCTCAGTCTCCACCCTAGGTCCTAGGGTGGTAGCCATCAATATCACCTTAAAGGAATCCTTTAAGAGGTCGGCGATGTCATTGCCAATTAGAATCTTCCTTAAAACAGGATCATCCCTATCAAAAACCTGGTAGGTCTCCCCTCCAGCTCCAAAATCTTCAACGGTCTGGATAGCCTGATCCACCATCCCATCTAAGTCCTCAGGAATCTCCCCACCAGCGTGAGATAAGAGCCTGAGCACATCCTTCTTATCTATATTCATAAACTACCTCGTAAAAATTTATAGGCTAAAAACCTTCCCTCTATTTTAAACCTGTTAGCAAGTTAATGCAAATAAGTAATATGGGAAGGAAATCACTTATATATCGATAATCTTAAATAAAAATAACCACCCAAAAGTGGTTAGATAGAAAGTTTATTTATCAGTTAAAGAGATTCCATTCAATATCGACATTTTTTCTAAAACATCTAAGATCCGGTCCTTGTCCTTATCCCTATAAATCTGGTCAAGGAACCAACCCCTAGCCTTAATAGTCACATAAAAATCCTCTGGAGTTTCCTTAACTACAACCCCGTCAACCTCTTTA
>CAZFXW010000035.1:12529-13814 GCA_964523385.1 uncultured Peptoniphilaceae bacterium
CCCTAAATTGTAGTGAAAGCCCTTGTCGTGTACCCCTTCTGCTAAAAAAGAGCTGATGTAGAAAAACACAGCTGATAGGGCGATAGCGTGGGTCAGCAGAGTATTGTTGTATTTGTAGACTACAAAAGCAAAGAATAGAGCCATTAATAGGGTCACAAAAACATGGGTTCTCCTAATTTTCACGTTGGCAATATTTCGGCTTCTCTTGTTAATATTAAAGAAAGTCCCTAGAATTAAAATAACCAAAATAAAATAAGCCATAATCTTCCCCTCAACCATCAACATATCCCAAGTCTCACCTTCAAACACATCATACTATCTCTACCCAAGATAAACTAATCTTACCCAGCAAATTAAATATTGACAAGAAAAAACTGCCTAGAAGCCTAGGCAGTTAATATTATCCAATAATTTCTGTGAATTTTTTCAGTTGGGCAGGTAAATCCAAGGGACTTCTTGAGGTGATAAGATTGCTGTCAATAATCACTTCCTCATCCATCCAAGTGGCTCCAGCGTTTTCCACATCAACCCTAATTGATGGATAAGAAGTCATATACTTGCCCTTAAGGTCAAGGGCTGAAATCAGTGCCCAAGGCCCGTGGCAAATTGCTGCGATAGGCTTACCAGCCTTATAGACCGCCTTAATGAAGTCTATAGTTGCCTTAGTCCTTCTCATATAGTCAGGGGAAAAACCACCAGGTATATATATGCCAGCATAGTCCCTAGCCTTCACATCCTTGGATGCGTGAGTTGACTTCATACCAAAGCCAACCTTAGACCTGTAGACCTTGTCACATTCCGATCCAATTAAATGGACTTTATAATTTTCCCTAAGCCTGTGGTAGGGGTAAATTAACTCTTGCTCATCAAACATATTCTCAATTAGTATTCCAATTTTCTTCATTTTAATCCTCCTTAGTCAGTATACTCCTACCCAAAGAGGTGAAGTGTTAACAAAACCTTAGTTGAAAGATTAGAATATTATCTAATTTATCCCTAGCCTACCTCCAAAACTTAGTGCTCCCCCTCTTCTCCTCCATGTTCATCTCGATCATCTTACCAATCAAGTCGTACTCAACTTCTTGGTCCCATTTAATCCTAAAAAGCATCTTTCCGTGGACATAGTTATTCTACTATTTGGTTATTTGTTTGAGATAGGTAGGAGGATTTAAGAGGTTCGGAGAGTTGGCAATCGAGAAGATGATTGGACCAACTGTCCCTACAGCTACCAATAGGTTTTTTATTATGAAATTAAAGTGAAAAGTATTATAAAATTCCCTTTTTC
>CAZFXW010000036.1:0-13625 GCA_964523385.1 uncultured Peptoniphilaceae bacterium
GTTCAAAGGGTAGTTCTTTCAAACAAGTGGGGGATAGTGATATAATAAGAAGTGGAGCAAAATTTGCCCGCTTAGATGCCCAGATAATCAAGAGAAATAGAAGAAAGATTATAGGCATTCAGTTAGAAACCAATGGTGAAAAAACTATTGAAATTAATGGTTTAGAAGTAGAAAATCTAAGCAGTATGCGAAGGCAGTTTGAAATAGTATATTTTTGGCCAGAAAATCTTAGGATAATAAAGGACGGTCCTTCTTTTAGAAGAGAGCTTATTGACGAAGCCATAACGGGGATGAAACCCTCCTATGGTCAATATTTAATTCAGTATTCAAAGATTCTAAGCCAGAGAAATTCCCTGTTAAAAAAAGACTCACCTAGGTATTTTGATGAGCAGCTAGGGGTCTTAACTAGGCAGTTAGCTGAGATTGGCGCTAGGATTATGATTATGAGGTCAAATTATATTTCAGTTCTTTCTAAAACTTCTAAGAAAATCCACTTTAGGATATCTTCAGGAGAGGATTTAGAAGTTGGTTATGATAATTTCCTTAAAAAGGATATTTCAGGCTTAGCCACCGGTCAGTTAAAGGATTTAATCTATGAGAAGATAATGGATAGGCTGGAAATTGACAAGAGGAGGAGGTTCACAACTAGTGGACCCCAAAGAGATGACTTGTATGTTTTTCTAGAAGGCTTGGATATTAAGACCTTCGGTTCTCAAGGCCAACAAAGGTCAGCAATTATTTCAATAAAATTAGCAGAAGTAAATACCATAAAGGGAACTACAGGAGTTAGGCCTATACTCCTATTAGATGATGTATTTTCTGAGCTTGATAACCAAAGGAGAACCAAACTGTTAGAGGAAATCGGAGAAGTACAGGCGTTAATTACTACAAATAATTTCTCTTTGCTTCCAAATGTAAGGATAGATGTTAAAAAGATAGAAAAAGGTAGGATAATAGATGTATATTGATTTAGGCAGTGGGAACTTTGTATCTATTGATAGCATAGTTGCCATAATAGACAGTCAAAGTGCTATAGAAGATGTAAGTAATCACCAGCTAATTTTAGGCTATCAAAAAGATAAGGGAATCACCAACTGTAGCAAGAAGGGATATATTAAATCATATGTCCTAACTGAAAATAAAGATGGAAAGAAAATTTACGGAAGTGGATTCTCTACTAGCAGATTAAAGAACACCTTAGTTTCATTAGAATAGGAGAGGTTCATGACAAGAGAATACAGTTCAGAAGATATCCAGGTTCTGACCGGTCTCGAACCGGTTAGGCTAAGACCTGGTATGTATATAGGCTCTACAGGAGAGAGTGGTCTTCACCACTTAGTCTATGAAGTTGTGGATAACTCTATAGACGAGGCCCTGGCGGGAGCTTGTGACAAAATAGATGTAAAAATATATAAGGATGGTTCGGTTTCAATTCAGGACAACGGTTCTGGAATACCTGTGGAAGAGCACAGTCAAACCGGACTTTCTACTTTAGAGACGGTTTTAACAATCCTCCACGCTGGGGGAAAATTTGATAATTCGGCTTATGAAGTTTCTGGAGGTCTTCACGGAGTTGGGGTTTCGGTAGTTAATGCCCTGTCGGAGAATCTAGTGGTCGAAGTTAAGAGGAATGGAAAAATTTACAGGCAGGAGTTTTCTAGAGGAGACGTGATTAGCCAGCTGGAAGTTGTTGGAGAATCTGAGGAAACAGGTACCTATATAAGATTTAAACCAGACCCAGAGATTTTTGATTCGGTAATTTTCAACTACGATACCTTGACTACTAGGTTTAAGCAGATGGCTTTCTTAAGCAAGGGCGTAGAAATCACCATAGAGGATGAGAGAGACAACAGATCTGATGTCTTTAAGTTTGATGGAGGCCTTAGGTCCTATGTTGAATACTTAAATGAAAAGAGAAGCCCTGTTCAAGAAGATATTATCTACTTTGATGGAGTCCAGGAAGATATGGCTATAGAGGTGGCTATTCAGTATACTAAGTCCTATTCGGAAAATGTAATCACCTTTGCTAATAATATCAATACTACTGAAGGTGGTATGCATCTTTCAGGCTTCAGAACGGCGCTGACCAAGACTGCCAATGAGTACGCTAGAAAGTACAATTATCTAAAGGACAATGAGGATAATTTCCAAGGAGAAGATGTAAGAGAGGGCATGACAGCAGTCCTATCGGTTAAGTTACACAATCCCCAATTTGAGGGTCAAACTAAGTCTAAGTTAGGTAATTCAGAGGCAAGATATACTGTAGATTCATTTTTATCAGAAAGGCTTTCCGCCTATTTAGAGGAAAACCCCAGATCTGCCAAGGCTATTATGGAAAAAATCCAAACATCGGCTAGGGCCAGACAGGCGGCGAGAAAGGCTAGAGACCTTACCAGACAAAGGTCGATTTTAGATTCTATGACTCTGCCAGGAAAACTAGCTGACTGCCAGTCTACTGATTTAGATGAAACAGAAATCTACCTGGTGGAAGGTGACTCTGCTGGAGGTTCGGCAAAAACCGGTAGGGACAGGAGATTTCAAGCTATTCTTCCCCTTAGAGGAAAAATAATGAACGTAGAAAAGGCGACCTTAGACAGGGTTCTTGGCTATGCGGAAATCCAGTCTATGATTATGGCCTTTGGTACGGGAATTGGACCAGAATTTGATATTAATAAACTAAGATATGGAAAAATTATTATCATGACTGATGCTGATGTAGATGGAGCCCATATTAGAACCCTTCTTTTAACCTTTTTCTATAGGTATATGCCAGAATTGGTTGAGAGGGGACATATATACGTTGCCCAACCACCTCTTTACGGTATAAAGAGAGGAAATCGAGTAGTAAAGTATTGCTACGACGAGGATGAGCTTCAAAGATCCCTAGAAGAATTAGGTAGGGATAGGCACACCATACAGAGATACAAGGGTCTGGGAGAAATGAATGACGACCAGCTTTGGGAGACCACCATGGACCCAGAGAATAGGCTCTTGCTTAGAATCACTGTAGATGAAGATTCAGAGACTACAGATGAGGTATTCTCTATACTCATGGGTGATAAGGTTGAGCCAAGAAGAGAATTTATTGAGAAAAATGCTAAATACGTTAAGAATATAGACGCATAGAGGAGGTAGAGACTTTGGAAAGTGGAAATGTAGATGTAATCAACATAGACATTGAAGAACAAATGAAGGAAGCCTACTTAGACTATGCCATGAGTGTAATAGTTTCTAGAGCACTTCCCGATGTAAGGGATGGCCTGAAGCCAGTTCATAGGAGGATAATCTATGGAATGAGTAGGCTAGGCCTTACTCCGGACAAGGCCTACAGAAAATCTGCAGCTTTGGTTGGGGACGTTATGGGAAAGTATCACCCCCATGGAGATACAGCAATCTATGATGCAGTTGTAAGATTAGCCCAGCCCTTTAATACTAGGTACATGCTTGCAGACGGACAGGGTAACTACGGTTCTATAGATGGAGACGCCGCTGCCCATATGAGGTATACGGAGATAAAGATGACTCCCCTGTCCCTTGAATTGTTAAGGGATATAAACAAAAACACGGTAGACTTTCAGCCTAACTATGATGAGTCCCAACAAGAGCCAACGGTTCTTCCAGCTAGATTCCCAAATCTAATAGTAAATGGATCTACGGGAATTGCAGTAGGGATGGCCACTAATATGGCCCCTCACAATTTAGGTGAAGTGACCAATGGAATTATCGCCTATTTGGATAACCCAGAGATAAGCGTAAAAGAGCTAATGAAACATATACCTGGTCCAGATTTTCCAACAGGAGCTTGGATTATGGGGAGGTCGGGAATAGTCGACGCCTATACGACAGGCAGAGGTAGGATTATCAATAGGGCTGTAACTTCTATCGAAAAAGTTAGAAATAGAGAGAGGATTATAGTCTCTGAACTGCCCTACCAGGTTAATAAATCTAATTTAATAATAAAAATTGCTGAACTGGTTAAGGATAAGAAGATTGAAGGTATTACGGATTTAAGGGACGAATCTGATAGGAGTGGAATCAGGATTGTAATTGAACTGAGAAGAGACGCCAATCCAGATATTGTTCTCAACAATCTTTACAAGTACACTCAGATGCAGTCAACCTTTGGTATTATAAACTTGGCTTTGGTGGACGGTGAGCCGGTAGTTTTAACCCTTAAAGAACTTATTAGTCATTATGTAGACCACCAAGTAGAGGTAATTACCAGAAGGACTATCTTTGATTTAGAGAGGGCGGAAAGAAGGGCCCATATTATCGAAGGCCTTAGGATAGCCATCGACAACATCGATGAGATAATCAAAATTATTAGGGAAAATTACTCAGATGATGAGATTAAGAAAATTTTCTTTGATAAGTTTGATCTTTCAGATGAGCAATCCCAAGCTATTCTAGACATGCAGTTAAAGAGACTTTCTGGTCTGGAAATTGAAAAACTTCAGGAAGAGTACAACGGACTTCTTAAGGATATAGCTAGATACAAGGAAATCCTAGGAAATGAGCCAGTCCTTATAGAGATTTTGAAAACTGAGTTGATGGAAGTTTCCGATAAGTTTTCCGATGATAGAAGGACTAGAATCCTAGGAGAGTTAGAAGAAGTTGAAAATATCGATTTAATCGAACAGGAAGATGTCCTAATCACTTTAACAAGCCAAGGTTATGTAAAAAGACAGCCTACTGGTAACTACAGGGTACAAGGTAGAGGTGGTAAGGGAGTAATTGGACTTTCTACTAGGGAAGATGACTTTGTTGAGTCCCTCTTTATCACCAATACTCATGACCAACTACTTTTTTTTACAGACAAGGGTAAGGTTTATTCCCTTAAGGCCTATGAGATTCCAGAGGGAGGCAGGCAGGCTAGAGGTCAGGCCATTGTCAATCTCTTAGATTTAGATCAGGGCGAAGGGATTTCAGCAGCCCTCTATCTATCAAATAAGGAATTTGATGAAGGCAAGTACCTAATTTTCGGAACTGCCCAGGGACTGGTGAAGAAAACGCCTATTAAAGACTTTGAAAATATCAGGAGAAGTGGAATCATCGCCATAAATCTAAGAGATGAAGATGAGTTAATCCAGGTTAAGAGTATTAACACTGAGGAAGAAGTAATCTTGGTTACAGCCAAGGGCAAGTCGATTAGATTTAATCACGAAGACATTAGGGCCAGTGGAAGAAACTCTATGGGAGTAATTGGCATCAACCTAGATGAGGGAGACCAAGTAGTTTCTATGGAGTTAATCGACGAAGACGATTACCTACTGGTGGTTACCGAATATGGTTATGGCAAGAAGACCCTTTTAGAACACTATAGCTCTCAAAGGCGAGGTGGTAAGGGAATTTGGACCTATGGATCTAAGAACAGGGGAGATTTGGTAGGGGCTAGGACTGTAAATATAGATGATGAATTAATCCTAGTTTCTATGAATTCAGATATTATCAGGCTTACGGCAAGGGATATCTCTACCCAAGGGCGACAAACCGGCGGAGTTAGGTTAAAATCAGTAGATAAGGAATCTAATAAAATCGCTGCGGTTGCCAAGTACGAGGAGAAAGTAGGAGAAGATAATGAAGATTGATATAGATAAAAGTGGCGAAAGCCTAAAGGTTTCTATAGGTGGGGATTTGGATATCTCTAATTCTAAGAAGTTCGCCAAAGAAGTTATAGAAGCCTATAAGCAAAATAAGAAAAATATAACTTTTAACTTAGAAAATCTAGAATACATCGATTCAACTGGGCTAGGCTCCTTTATTCAGGTTTATAAAACCTTAGAAGATGGCGGAAACATCATTGAAGTAGTTGGGGCCAAACCCAATGTAAAGAAGATTTTTATCATTACAGAGATGGATAAACTTTTTCAGGTGGAGGGTTAGTATGGCTACAGAAGTAGTTCTTAAAATACCTAGTGAAGGAAAGTATCTGACCACCGTAAGGTTAACCACCTCATCTATGGCCAGTCTTTGTGGCCTAGACCTAGAGTCTGTAGAGGATATTAGAGTTGCCACATCAGAAGCCTGTAATATCCTTGTGGGCCAGGGTGAAATATATATAGAATACTATACTGGAGATGAGGAACTAGAAATCAAGGTTGGCCTTAGGTCTGGAAAGATAAGTTACAGCGATGAAGTTGTAGAAGAAATGGCCAAGCAGATTATGTCAGTCTTAGTTGACGATGTAAACTTTGATGATAGCTACATTAGCTTTGCTAAAAGGAAGAAAATAGATAAAAATGACGGATAATAGAAGAAGCCATGAGGAAATTGAAAAGGACTTTTTAAAACTCAAAGAGACCGATGACACTGAACTTAGGAACAAACTAATAGAAGAACATCTATATATAGCTGAAATCCTGGCGAAGAAATATGTCAACAAGGGAATCGAATATGAAGACCTTTTTCAAGTGGCTTCCTATGCGTTGATTCTTGCAGTAGATAGGTTTGATGTGGAAAAAGGTTATAGGTTTTCTTCCTATGCAACCCCAACCATAATAGGTGAACTAAAGAGATACTTTAGAGATAAGGGATGGGTTATCAAGGTTCCTAGGAGAATCCAAGAGCAGTCAAATAAGATTACTAAGGCTAAAAATGTCCTTAATCAAAGGCTGGGAAGAGTTCCGACCATAAATGAAATCTCGGATTTTTTAGACCTTTCTGAAGAAGAGGTTTTAGAATCTATCGAGGCTTCCCAGGTTTACTCACCTCATTCGATTGACGCCATCTTTGACACAGGAGTAGACGACGGCCAAGTAAGCTTAAGGGATTTCCTAGGTGAAGAAGACGAAACCTTTGAAGAAATCGAATTTAAAGAATTCTTAAAATCACTGGCCAGTGACCTTACAGATGTTGAAACCAAGATTTTCTTAGACAGATACCTAGACAACAAAACACAGATAATCATAGCCGAAGAGCTGGGAGTATCCCAGATGACTGTGTCCAGGCTAGAAAAAAAGATTATCGAAGGTATGAAATTAAAACTTGGTGATGAACTTCATGGATTATAGAAAAGCCCCTAAAGGGGCTTTTTTTTTATTGGAAAATGGGACACAGGGGACGGTTCTTTTTTCCCACAAATGTGGTTAATTTGACCAAGGCTGTATTTGTAGGGATTGGCAGACCCTGTGGCTTATACAGGAAGGCATTTTTGGGTATGTATATAAAAATATGGAGGTTTACTAAGGATAGAGATTATAAATTTGATGCTTTCATTTCCTATAGGCATCTAGAGCCGGATATGACTATTGCTGCCGAGCTCCACAAACTATTAGAAACATTTAAAATACCAGATGGTTTAGGTGATTATAGCTAGAGCATCGGGTATTTAGGGATAGGGAGGAGTTGTCGGTTAGGGGTTTGTCCCAGTCGATCCAGGATTCTTTAAAAAACTCAAGGTTTTTGATAGTCATCGCTTCAAAGGTTTTTTTGATTTGCTTGATAACAATAGGATGATTTCAAGCTCGGCCCAGGGAGGAATAGACCTTTGGGATATGGAGAATGGGGAAAAGCTAAATACCCTTGAAAGCGATGTGCCCATAGGATCTATGGTCGTTAATAAGGTTAAAGGGGAGTTGGTGGCTCCTGATTTAAAGGGTCAGGCTTGGATTTGAGATTCTAATTTGGAAAATGTGACACAGATTAGTGAAATTAAAACTGACTTTAGGGAGATGGGATTGTCTAGGGACGGAAAGTTTTTACTGGGTATTAACCCCCAGGTCGACGAATCCATGAAGATAGAGCTTTGGGACCTAGAAGCTAAGACAAAGCTAGTAGAAAGGGAGATTAAAGATAGTTTTTCTTGGATTGAGTTCTCAGCTGATTCTAATTACCTGGCCTATAGATTGGGAGATGGTCAGCTTTGGCTGGTAGATTCAGCAAAAGGCCAAGAGAAAAAATTCTAGAAGCAGAAGAACTGGGTTATCTTGGACCTCAAAACTTTGCCTTTTCCCAGGTTGGAAATAAAATTTACCCTCTGACTAAGAAAGGTTTAGTTGTAATTTCCCTATCTAAGCCTGAGCAACTTAGTTATATAGAGGGAGAGTATCCGGATATGATGGTTTCTAGCTCAATTTATTTTTATTTTTCTACTAAACAAGGGGATGGAAAAACTGGATTTAAATTCTTAGACCTAAAGACAGACCAGGTTTTAGGTCAGGTTCGAGGCTTAGAGGATAGGCTAATGACCATTAAGGCCCATCCAGAGAAGGAAGATTTGGTGGCAGGCTGGTACAGTGGCAAGCTGAGCTTTTGGCAGGATATTAAACCAAGCTATGAAAGCCAAGAACCAGGAATCTACGATACTGGATCGGCAATTACCCAAATGAAATACTCAAAAAATGGAGATTATCTAGTATTATCGACAGGAGAAAATAATATTCTCTCTTTTGACACTAGGGGTACGGTAATAGCCGAGGAAGTAGCTGGCAATCTCAAGACTCAGAGCAGGAATAAGAAGTATATCCTTTTAGAGGATTTAGAAGGTTTGACTGTTTATAATTTGGAAAAGAGAGAAGTGGACCATAGGATTGAAAATAGAGATGACTTTTATGGGGCTAGCTTTTTAGGAGTATATGGCCTATCAGATGATGGAAAATTCCTAGCCTATGAAATGTAGATGGAGATTTAACTAGCCAGATTGTTACTAAAATTTACAAGGAATACGCAAACGGAGACTTTGTCCTGGTAGCTGGGGCAACAAAAGTTGACACAAAAGTTTCAGGAACTTACAAGGTTGAATACTCAGTTACAGATAAGGCTGGCAATGAAAGTGTAAAATCCTTTAAAGTTGTGGTTAAGGATGAATATGATTTGGTATTTGTCCAAAGAGGTGCCGCAGATGTAGTCTATGGAAAACTGATCCGGAGATGTATTAGACAAGAGAACGGAAACAGCTGGGATGCTTCTACAGGTCTACTATAAGAACGACCAAGAGGTTTTAGATGCTAGTGGTAATCCTGTTACTATAGTTTCTACAATTATTGCTTTAACTCCTGTAGATGGATACACTAGTAATTCGGAGCCATCTGAGACACCATATGAGTTTGAAGTTACAGTTGCTGAGGATGATCCAAGGTACATTTACCCACCGAGTTCAGAAATGCTCTATGATATATTTGTTATTCCCTTAGGTATCAAGGCTGTAGGACCAACGACAGTAACAGTTCCAGCTGGCACTAGCCATGAGGATGCAGTTAAGAAAATGATCGGCGAGATGACCTTTGTGGATGAAAATGGAGATCCAGTGGCAATAGATATGACTAATATTACCAACTATAGCTATACTGGTAGTACTATAACTGCCGATATTAATGGACTGACCGGATTAACTATTGAAGAGGTAATAACCTATGCAGATAGTCCATATACGGCAGGATTTTACTCACTTAACGGCTATACATTGGTAGCAGTTAAATACAAAGCAATCGATGAGTTTGTCTTTGGTGAGCCAGGAAATCTTGAAATTGATATTGTCCAGTAATAAGGAAATTTATTAAGAAAAAGTGCAGCTACTGGCTGCACTTTTTTGTTTGATTTTATACCCTTGTTGAGAATAAATAATGAGTGGGGCCAAAGATGGCAGATTACCAGCCTACCAATAAACACATTAACGTGCTATAATAGCCCTTAGGATGAACAGGAGGATTCTATGGATATTAAAATAGTTAAAAATGATAAATTGGTGGAAAAGGTGGAAGATTCAAAGTTAGGCTTTGGCAAGCACTTTACTCCCCATATGTTTATTATGGATTACGAGAAGGGCAAAGGCTGGCATGATGCGAGGATTGTTCCCTTTGGAAGCCTGGATCTACATCCGGCGGAAACTGTCCTTCACTATGGTTCTTCTATATTTGAAGGGATGAAGGCCTATAAGACTGAGGACGGGCAAATTCAGCTCTTTAGACCTAGAGATAATATGGAAAGGCTTAAAAAGTCAGCAGAGAGGCTAGCTTTGCCAACTATCGATGAAGATGACTTAATGGAGGCTTTGACTACCTATATAGATATGGAGAGGGACTATGTACCAAGTGGGGAGGGTACTTCTCTTTACATCAGGCCCTTTATGTTTGGTAGGTCGGAGTTTTTAGGAGTTCATGTTGTGGATAAGGCTACATATATGATTATTGCCTCACCTTCAGGAGCCTACTATGGAGATGACGGTCTAAAGCCTGTTGGGATTTGGATTGAAGAGTCAGACGTTAGGGCTGTCAGAGGTGGAACTGGCCAGGCCAAGTGTGGGGGCAATTACGCTGCTCAGATGAGGGCCAGTGATGAAGCTGAAAAGGCGGGCTACACTCAAGTTCTATGGCTAGATGGTGTTGAGAGAAAGTATGTTGAAGAAGTGGGAGCCATGAACGTTATGTTTAAAATCGGCGATAAGATTGTAACTCCAGACTTAGGAGAGTCGGTTTTAGACGGAATTACCAGAAGGTCTTGTATAGAAATCCTTAGGAAGAAGGGTTATCAGGTTGAGGAGAGAAAGCTTTCTGTCGAAGAGCTGGTAGACCATCTAAGAGACGGTAGTTTAGAAGAAGCTTGGGGTACTGGAACAGCAGCGGTTATCTCGCCAATCGGTGAATTTGCCTACAGAGGCGAGGTTTTCGAAGTTGGAGACGGAAAAACTGGCAAGTTGACTAAAGAGCTTTACAATGAATTAACTGGAATCCAGTGGGGCAAGATTGCTGACGACTATGGTTGGACTTACAAAGTAGAGAAAAAGACTTAGACTTCTTGACACTACCAAATCTACGTGATACAATTCACCACAGAACCGTATAAAAGAAACAGGAGATAGCTATGCAGACCTATAATTTAGTCAACCTAATCGCACTATTTGTTGTCATTATCGTCATTTTAGATAATGGAGTTTTGCGTTGCGATAAAGGGGACTAGGAGTAGTTATTTTCGCCTTACAGCAATGCGCTGTAAGGCTTTTTTTATTATAAGTTTTAATACAAGGAGGTTATTATGAAACTCACAGGAGCGCAAATTCTTATAAGAGAATTGATCCGAAACGACGTTCGTACCATTTTTGGTTATCCAGGCGGTGCGGTAATTGATATTTTTGATGAACTTTACAAGGCAAGTGATGAGATTGAGATCATTCAAACTGCCCATGAGCAAGGGGCTTCTCACGCAGCAGATGGTTTTGCCAGGGCAACGGGAAAGACTGGGGTTGTACTAGCGACTTCAGGGCCGGGAGCAACTAACCTGGTAACTGGTATCGCAACTGCTTACTTAGACTCGGTTCCTATGGTAGCCATCACTGGTAACGTAGGCTCTGCTCAGCTTGGTAAGGACTCTTTTCAGGAAGTTGATATTATCGGAGTAACTCTTCCAATTGTAAAACACTCTTATATAGTAAGGGATGTTTGCGATTTAGAGGAAGTTATTACCGAGGCTTTCCACATTGCCCAAGAAGGCAGGAAGGGACCTGTTCTAATAGACATTCCTAAGTCGACTCAAAATGAGCTATGCGACTACAGAGGCGACACTGTTGTTAGAAGGAGAAAGGTTAACAAGGAGTATGACTTTTTCGACGCTGAGAACGCTATAGTCGAAGCTAAGAAGCCCCTTATCTATGTTGGTGGTGGAGCTTTGGTGTCAGAAGTAGGGGATGAAGTTTTAGAGCTTTCAAAGAGGCTTAATGCACCGGTAACTACTTCACTGATGGGTCTTTCTGCAGTTCCTGGAAGCTATGAGTTAAACCTAGGCTGTAAGGGGATGCATGGTAAGATTGCCGCTAATAGGGCAACACAAGAGGCTGACCTAATTATTGGGGTTGGAGTAAGGTTCTCTGACAGGGCCACTGGTAATGTAGCCGCATATACTGAGGGCAAGAAATTTATCCAAATAGATATCGACGAAGCTGAATTCGACAAGAATGTTCCAAATGTTATCAAGCTCTCTGGTAATGCCAAGGAAATTTTAGAAGGCCTTCTAGAGAGAATTGACACTATGGAAGAGAGAGAGTGGACTGCTAAGCTGGTAGACACTAAAAATATGGAAGAGTCTGAGTACAATGACGTTGACTTCCTGCCAAAGAACATTATCCATAAGGTAAATGAATGGGCTGATCCATCAGTGGTCGTGGCTACAGACGTAGGCCAGCACCAGATGTGGGTAATGCAGCACTATAAGTTCAACCAACCTAGGACTATTCTAACTTCTGGAGGACTTGGAACTATGGGCTATGGTATGGGAGCAGCTATTGGAGCTTCTATTGCTAGGAATAAGGCGCCGACTATCTTATTTACTGGAGATGGATCCTTTGCCATGAACTTAAATGAGGTTATCACTGCTGTTAAGGAAAAGTTACCTTTACTAATTGTAGTTCTTAACAACAATACCCTGGGTATGGTAAGACAGTGGCAAACTCTTTTCTACGACAAGAGATACTCATCTACTGACCTGGCTGACAAGCAAATCGATTATGTGATGATGGCCGAAGCTTTTGGGGCTAAGGGAGCTAGGGTTACTGATATGGAAGAACTTGACAAGGTTTTAAGCGAATACGATTTCGACGGACCTATGATTGTCGAGTGTATGATTGGCATTGACGAGCTTGTACTACCGATGATTCCTGCAGGTGGTTCGGCTAAAGATATGATTTCCAACTAAGAAAGGATATAATATGAGTGAGAAGTTCACAGTAGGTCTTATTGTTAATAACCAATACGGTGTTCTCAATAGGATTTCTGGTATGTATCATAAAAGAGGTTACAATATTGAGTCCTTGACTGTAGGGGCAACTGAAAACCCTAAGTATTCAAGGATGACCATCGTCTCTAAGGGAGATGATTACGCTAAGAGTCAAGTTTACAACCAATTAAACAAGCTTCATGATGTGAAGATGGTTGTTCTTCTTGAAGATGATGCGGTTTCCTTAGAGCATTTATTAATTAAGTTAAAATCCGATGGCCAGGATACTGATATCGCAGCTCTGTTAAATGCATACGGAGCTAAGATTATGGATCTTGCCGAAGGTTATATTATAGTCGATATGACTGGGGACAGCGATAAAATCGATGAATTTATCGAAAAGTGTGTGCCCATAGGGATTTTAGAACTATGTAGATCAGGGGCTATTGCCTTGTCTAAGGACAACTCGGACTTGCTTTCCGCTATGTATGTCCACGAACGAGAAAACTACGAATAATTTTAGGGGGAAAAAGAAAATGGCAAAAATGTACTATGAAAAAGACGCAGACAAATCACTTTTAGAAGGTAAGACGGTAGCAATCGTTGGTTACGGTTCACAAGGACACGCCCATGCACTAAACCTTAAGGAGTCAGGAGTTAATGTAATTATCGGACTTTATGAAGGATCAACATCAGCTGAGCAAGCTAAGAAAGACGGTTTCGAGGTTTACAATACTGAAGATGCAGTTGCTAAGGCTGACGTTGTTATGATGCTAGTTAACGACGAGAAGATGGCTGCTATTTTCAAGGATGCTGTTGAGCCAAACCTTAAAGAAGGTGCTGCACTAGCCTTTGCCCATGGATTTAATATCCAATACGAGCAAGTTACTCCGCCAAAGAACGTTGACGTTATCATGGTTGCACCAAAGGGACCTGGACATACGGTAAGAAGCCAATACTTAGAGGGCAGAGGAGTACCAACC
>CAZFXW010000037.1:0-4134 GCA_964523385.1 uncultured Peptoniphilaceae bacterium
ACGCTGAAACCGTAACAGCAGGAGACCCTACTTTCGCAGGTGCATTAGCAGGAGTCCAGTTGGGACTAAACGTATACCACGTAGTTGAGCCAGAAGTTAAAGCTGAGTTTGATCAAGCAGTATACGACGAGCAAGTCGGAATGATGGAAATGGTAATTGACGTAGATGCAATCTCTGAAGCTGTAAAGACAATCAGAGAAGAGCACGGCAAGTACAACTAAATTTAACCTTTAAATACAGGAAGGGGGGGATAGGATGAGTAAATTAAGAGTGGTTCATTACATTAACCAATTCTACGCGGGTGTCGGTGGAGAAGAAAAAGCTGACGTAGGACCTGAGGTAAAAGAGGAAATTATCGGACCTGGTATGGCCATCCAAGGCGCGCTAGGTGATGATGGTGAGATAGTTGCTACGATATACTGTGGTGACTCCTACTTTGGTGAGAACATCGAAGAGGCAACTTCAGAAATCCTTGAAATGGTTAAGTATGACCCTGATTTATTCATTGCAGGACCAGCTTTCAACGCGGGTAGATACGGAGTTGCAGCAGGAGCTGTAACTAAAGCTGTCCAAGAAGAGCTGGGAATTCCAGCTATTACAGGTATGTACGAGGAGAACCCTGGTGCAGACATGTACAAGAAAGATATCTACATCGTAGAGAC
Source organism: uncultured Peptoniphilaceae bacterium (assembly GCA_964523385.1). Taxonomy (GTDB): domain Bacteria; phylum Bacillota; class Clostridia; order Tissierellales; family Peptoniphilaceae; genus CAZFXW01. The sequence continues at coordinate 663 of CAZFXW010000037.1, forward strand.
TAAGAACTCAGCTGTGGGAATGAAGGATGCAATCGATAAGCTGGTCCCACTTGCTAAGAAATTAGCCCACGGTGAGGAAATAGGTGGCCCAGAAGAAGAAGGCTACTTAACTAGGGGTATTAGACAAAACTATTTCGCTGAAGAAATAGGTGCTGTGAGAGCAGCAACTATGCTAGTTGCGAAATTAAAGGGCGAGGACTTTGAAACAGAGTATCCAATGCCTGTGTTCGACCATGTAGAACCAAACCCACCAGTAAAAGATATTACAAAAGCGACTATCGCTATTGTATCTTCAGGTGGACCAGTTCCATTTGGTAACCCTGATCACATTGAATCTTCATCAGCTTCTAGATACGGTAAGTACGATATCGAAGGTGTTGATAACCTAAGAGAAGGTCAATGGGCTACAGCCCACGGTGGATATGACCCATCATACGCTAACCAAGACCTTGATAGAGTTATTTCAGTTGACGTTCTTAGAAAGTACGAAAAAGAAGGAAAAATTGGAAAATTACACAGGTACTTCTACTCAACAGTAGGTAACGGTACTTCTGTAGACAACGCTAGAAAATTCGCTGCAGAATTTTCACAAGAACTGAAAGCAGACGGTGTTGACGCTGTTATCCTAACCTCAACCTGAGGTACTTGTACACGTTGCGGAGCAACAATGTATAAGGAAATTGAGAAAGCGGGCATCCCTGTTGTACACATAGCAACTGTAACTCCAATCTCTATGACAGTAGGAGCTAATAGAATTGTTCCTGCGGTAGCAATTCCTCATCCATTAGGCAATCCAAGCATGAGCCCGGAAGAAGAATTCCACCTAAGAGAAAAGATTGTAGACGAAGCTCTAAGAGCACTACAAACTGAAGTTACTGAGCAAACTGTATTTAATAAAGTATTTTAATAGACTTTGGCCATAGGGAGAATTAATTCTCCCTTTTGGTTTGAATATACTATCATATAATTACAATATTGAACATTAAAAAACATTGTGGAGGTGTTTTAATGGCAAAACCAGTATTAAAAGCAGCATCATACTTTTTAGCACATACGCCAGAAATGATTTTAAACCATGGAACTACTCAAACAACAGAGAAGCATGTTAATCCTGATTCTCAATACCTAAAGGATCTTCCAAAGAACCTAAGGACTTTTGAGCAAGCAGTAGGATACCTACCAAACCAAGTTTACATTGGTAACAAGAGACCAGAAGACCTTGAGAAGGTAGAAATGCCATGGTGGCCAGATGACAAGCTTGTTGAAGGCGCAGACAGAGACGGAGAAAAAGGCGAAATTATGCCAGAACTTGAGTTCCTAGGCATGATCAAGATCTGTGACGTTTTCGACCTTGTTTCACTAACAGAAGACTTCACTGCAAAGACAAAGGAAGCTCTAGAAGTTCACCCAGCAATCGGTAAGAGAGAATTCTTAATCGAAAAGCTAGGTGCAGGTTCAACTGCAGATAAGTTTACTAAGCACATCGAAGAGAATGGTGCAGAGCCACTGTACTACGAAGATGAGCTAGTAGGAATCGTTAAGAGAGCTCACGACGTTGACAAAAACCTATCGGCTGGCGTTATCCTAGAAAACCTAGTTGCTAAAGCATCAGGAGTATTATCTGCTATCCAACTGGTTGACAAAGGTGGAATCGACCCACTTTCAGTAGAATACGTTATCGAGTGTTCTGAAGAAGCGTGTGGAGACATGAACCAAAGAGGTGGAGGAAACTTCGCTAAGTCTATTGCTGAGTTGGCAGGATTTGATAACGCTTCAGGTTCTGACGTAAGAGGATTCTGTGCTGCACCAGCACATGCTCTAGTATCAGCAGCATCAATGGTAGGAGCAGGAACTTTCTCAAACGTAGTTATCGTTGCAGGTGGATCAACAGCTAAGCTTGGTATGAACGGTAAGGATCACCTAAAGAAGGAAATGCCAATCGTTGAAGACGTTGTTGGTGGATTCGCAGCTCTAATTTCAGAAAACGACGGTGTTAGCCCAATCCTTAGAACAGACGTTGTTGGAAGACACGAAGTTGGTACAGGATCAGCTCCACAAGCTGTAACTTCATCACTTGTAACTGTTCCATTAGAGAAGGCTGACCTAACTGTAGCTGACGTTGACAGATTCTCATCAGAGATGCAGAACCCAGACGTTACAGTTCCAGCAGGAGCAGGAAACGTACCAGAAGCTAACATGAAGATGATTGGAGCTCTTGGAGTAATGAACGGCCAACTTACTAGAGAAGAAATGCCAGAGTTTATAGCTGTGCATGGTATTCCAGGTTGGGCGCCAACTCAAGGACACATCCCATCAGGTGCACCATACCTAGGCTTCATGGTTGACGACCTAACAGAAGGTGAGTTCAACAGAGCGATGGTAATCGGTAAAGGATCATTATTCCTAGGAAGAATGACTAACCTATTCGACGGTATCTCAATCCTAGCTGAGAGAAACTCAGGAGAAGTTGAGGAAACAGGCGGAGTAAGTAAGGAAGAGATTAAGCAATTAGTTGCAGAAGCAATGAAAAATTTCGCATCAAGTCTTATCGAAGGGTAATGGTGATATAATGACTGATGTTAATAAGTTAATTGGTGAAGTCTTTAACGAGATTTCAACTGGCCTAGAGACTGGTGCTTTTGGTGAGAAAGCAGTAGTTGGTGTTAACACTTTCGGTAGTGAGCACGGCATTGAAAACATCGTTAAAGGTGCTGAGCTTGCTCAGAGAAAAGACCCAACTATTGAAGTTGTTCTTATCGGTGAAAAGGTCGACTCAGATCTTAGACAATATGAAGCATCTTCAGTAGAAGAAGCTTCTGACCTAATGGAAGAACTTCTTGACAGTGGCGAAGTTGGAGCTTGTGTAGCTATGCACTATGCATTCCCAATCGGAGTTTCTACAGTAGGTAGAGTTGTAACACCTGCAACAGCAGAAGAAATGTTCATCGCTACAACTACAGGAACTTCATCACCACATAGAAACGAAGCTATGCTTCTTAACGCTATCTATGGTATCATCGCAGCTAAATCTGCAGGTATCGAAAGTCCAACTGTTGGAATTCTAAACGTTGACGGCGCTGGCCAAGTTGAAAGAGCTCTTAAGAAGCTTGTAGACGGTGGCTACGACGTAAACCTAGCAGAATCTAACAGATCTGACGGTGGCGTTCTAATGAGAGGTAACGACGCACTTCAAGGAACTCCAGATGTAATGGTAACTGACTCATTAACTGGTAACATTCTTATGAAGATGTTCTCATCCTACACAACTGGGGGAGCATTCGAAGCAACTGGATACGGTTATGGACCAGGAATTGGCCAAAACTACGACAGAAATGTACTAATCATTTCTAGAGCTTCAGGTTACCCAGTAGTTGCAGGAGCTCTTGAGTACGCAGCAGACCTAGTAAAAGGTGGTCTACAGAACGTTGTTAAGGCTGAATTCAAAGCAGCTAAAGCAGCAGGCCTAGATGCA
>CAZFXW010000037.1:4144-13609 GCA_964523385.1 uncultured Peptoniphilaceae bacterium
TCATGACGTCGTCGGCATCGGGATAGTCTTCGCTGTTGACCAGGCTCGCCTGCTGCAGCACCTGGCTGAGGTCAAGAAAACCCTCGGCATTGCCATAGCTGCGAGAGGCAAAAACCAGCAGCAGAAAAAGAAGCTGTAGAAGTACCACCAAAAGAGACAGTAACTGCAGAAATCGCAGGAATTGACATTCTAGAGCTAGATGACGCGGCAAGTGAACTGTGGAAAGCAGGCATTTACGCAGAGACTGGTATGGGATGTACAGGACCTGTAGTAATGGTTCACGAAGATAGAGTAGCAATGTCAGTAGACATTCTTACTGAAGCGGGATACCTGTAAAATAAATTTTGAGGAGCGGTCTTTGACCGCTCTTTTTTTATTGGGAAAAAGAGGCCAATGCTATATAATGAGGAAAGGAGGTAAGAGATGAGAAAACTTAGATTACTTACGATTTTATCTTTGATTTTTATTATAGTTGCCTGTAAGAGTAGTGGAGATGTTGAAGAAGAGAGGATACAACGAGGGTCTGGAGAGTCCTTTGTAGAGCAAAAGGGTAAGATTGAGAGCAAGAAAAGTGAAGAAAAGACGGAAGAAGAATCTACAGATAAAAATCCTAAACCTAATGAAAGGCCAGAGGAAGTAGCTGAAGACTTACTAACTACGGAAACATTTGTAATTAAGGGTCCCGAGGAGACAGAGGAAGAGGAAAGTGAAGAGATTTCTGACAATCTGCTAGGCTCTGATGTTATGGAGCTTAGGTATTATGGGAGAGAGTATTTCGACCTAGAGGCAGAAAATTACCAACTTTCTAGCGCCATTCTCGATGAAGGTGGAGAATCCATGGTCTTTATTCCCAAGGTAGCTGGAGGGACCTTTAATGTAATATCTGTAGAATATAACCCTGAGGAGAATAATTACATCCTAGGCCATAATATCTTTAGTAAAATCTTAGGTCAGTCTGATGCAGTTGTTATTAAGACCTTAGTGCCAGAAGGATCTCCCAACGTTATGGTTGAGTATGAAAACCCAGGTTCTTACAAGGCCCAGATGGTTATTGCCTATGATGGGATGACCGATATAGTGCAAGCCCAAAAAGGCTTTGAACTGATTGACAGTAGATAATAGATGATCAAATAAAAAACCCAGTCCATAGGACTGGGTTTTTTCTATAGAACAACTTGAAAGGATATTACCTTACAAATCAGTTCATAGTCTGTTTCACTGTAACCGTTTTCGACTATTACGTCAGTGAAGTTAATGTTATTTACCATTGGTCTGTAGACCGTTCTAGTTTGATTGCTAAAATACTGATATGGTGCTAGTTCTCCGTTGACAGTTAGCAGTACTTGGTCATTGGTCCTAAGGCTTTGCTCAGTGACTCCAATGATAACAGCAGCCGTTCCCGGCGTGCCCATAAATACTTCCATCAATGGGTTAGTACAGCTAAAGAGCACTAGATTGGGATTTCTAGCATAAGCTCCTAAGAGTACATCAGGCAGTGCGACCTTTGGTAAATCAATATAGTCGCTAATATCAGATGTTAGCTTTTGGTCGAAAGGCTGTCTTAAGAAGGGATAGAATGTATAGGGGATTTCCTCCACCATTCCAATCTTATCGGTCCTTCCAATTAGCCAGTCGGTCGTTACTTCTAGTATATCTCCAATTGACTCTAAAACCGGGGTCTTAATTCTTCCAATAGACCCTGATTCATAACGGTATAGAGTGGCTTCTGAAAGTTGAAGCATGGCAGCTAGCTCGTCGGTTTTCAAGCCTTTTGCCAACCTGGCTTCTTTTATCCTCTTACCTACTTCCTTGGGTTCATAAGTCATGGGATCAACCACCTTTACTATTATAGCTTAATTGCACCTTATTTTCTTTTGAAAATCAATTAACTTCTAACTTGACCTTGTCCCAGTACAACTATTTTTGGTACTGTTAGTTCTCTGAGTCCAATAGGACCTCTGGCATGAAGCTTTTGAGTAGAGATACCCATCTCAGCTCCTTGTCCAAGCTCTCCACCATCTGTAAATCTAGTAGAAGCATTAACATAGACACAAGCAGAGTCTACCATGTTTTGGAATTTTAAAGATGCGTCGTAATCCTCTGTCACAATTGCATCAGAGTGGCCTGAGCCGTACTTTGTAATATGCTTGATTGCATCGTCTAGAGAATCTACATACTTAACTGCCATTTCCATGTTTAGGTACTCAGTATAGTAGTCCTCTTCAGTAGCCTTTGTCGACCCTTCGAATTTATCCATAATATTTTCATCAGCGTGGACGACAATCTTGTGTTCATCTACAATTTTATTGACGCCGTCGATAAATTCGTCTGAAACATCCTTGTGGATTAAAAGGGTCTCTAGGGCATTGCACACACCAGTTCTTTGAGTTTTTGAGTTCTCAAAGATTTCAAGGGCCATTGGGATTTTAGCAGAGCTATCTACATAAACATGACAGTTACCAATCCCTGTCTCTAGTAGTGGTACCTTGGCTCCCTCTCTTACAGCATTGATAAGAGAAGCGGAGCCTCTTGGAATTAGAAGATCTAAATAATCTTCAAGCTCCATAAGCTCCTTAGAAGACTCTCTTGAAGTATCTTCAATTAGTTGTATTATATTTTTATCGTGGCCACACTTTTCTAGTGCATCTCTAACTATTTTAGCTAGGGCCTTATTACTATTTATAGCTTCCTTGCCCCCTCTAAGGATAAGAGCGTTAGAGGATTTAATAGCTAACAAAGAAGCATCTAAGGTAACATTTGGTCTAGACTCGTAGATAATACCTAGAACTCCGATTGGAGAATTCATCTTTCCAACCCTAAGGCCATTTTCCATCAGCTTCATATCGCTAATATCCCCTACTGGGTCTTCAAGTTCGATAATTGAATCTATTGCTGAGGCCATGCCCATAATTCTACCCTCATCTAGGTAAAGCCTATCTAAAAGGGCGTCGGTAAGGCCGTCTTTCTTACCTTCTTCCATATCTATTTCGTTTGCCTTGATGACATCGTCAATGTTTTCAATAAGCTCTTCTTTAATAGCTCTTAGAAGGTCATTCTTTTCCTTAGTTGAAAGATTGGCTATTTCGTAGCTTGCTTCTTTGGCCAACTTTCCAATATTTTTAACAGTCATTTTCCTCTCCTATAAAATGGGTTCCAATATAGTCGTTATTCATAATGCTTCTGATGATCCTCATATCCTCACCTTTGGTGATAACCACGTCAATGCCCTTTTCCATACATAACATGGCGGCATTTAATTTAGTGGACATCCCGCCGGTTCCTCTGTTAGAGGTCGGTCCAGAGGCCATTTCAAGTAGGTTAGAGTCGATTTTCCTAACCTCTCTGATTAATTTAGCATCTGGGTTAATATTTGGATCCGAGTCGTAAAGTCCGTCAACGTCAGATAGGATAATCAGCATATCAGCGTCTATAAGTCTAGCAACTACTGCGCTTAAGGTATCATTATCCCCATACTCGATTTCGAAAGTAGAAATCGCGTCATTTTCATTTACAATAGGAATTGCATCCATGTTCATTAGCTCTTCAAAGGAGTTGATGGCATTTTCCTTCATTACAATATCCGTTTCAATTTGATTAGTTAAAAGGTACTGGGCCACTCTATAATTGTGTTCTGCCAGTGACATATTGTAAGTGTTCATTAAAACAACTTGTCCAACTGCTGAAGCAGCTTGCTTTTCACTGGGAGTGCTAGGCCTTTCCTTCAGATTTAAGGCGCCTGCTCCTGCAGCGATAGCTCCTGAAGTTACTAGTATAGGTTGAATACCATGATTCTTTAAGTTACTTAGCTCCCAACAAAGGCTAGAAATAGCCGACAGATTTATTCTGCCATTTTCATGAGTAATTGAACTAGAGCCAACTTTGACAACTACCCTCTTGCATTTATCTTTAAACAAAACTACACTCCCTCCTATATCTAGTAAATTATACCACTTTCACAGCACTTTAGCAAAGGAGAGAGTTACTCCGACTGTATAGAATATCTGAGTTAATAGATTTAAGGAGCTTAAAAATAAGGTTAAATTTTTCTTTATTTGTAGAGGAAAATTTACTGATAAAGAGATAAGTCATCTTTGTATTATGAATCTTATGTGCTATAATGGTAGCGTGCTATAGGAGGTATTTATATGAAAAGAGAATGGGCACTTTCCAATGAGAAAGTTATAATCAACTTTTCCCAGAATTATTGTAATAATGAGGAAGAGGTTTTAGAGAGCGAAGGCTTTAGATCGGTTTTAGAACATTACCTAACAACTGGTATCAACAGAGAAAGCAAGATGTACAACTACCTGATTTCACTAACTGGTGAAACCGAGATAGACCCTTTAATTAGAGAAATAACGCGAATTGCCAAGCTACTTACCATTATGGACGTAGAAGAAATTTCAGAAAACTTTGAAAAATACAGAGGTCTAAAGGAGCAGAAATTTAAGCTCAATAAATTTATTGAAGAAGTCTACACCTTCTGGAGAAATCTAGAGAGATATGCCATCATCCACGATGTTAAAGTAACTGAAGGATTTATTAACTCCAGCCTAATTCAGGCAAAAGAGAGATTTGACAAACTGATGATTGGTCTTTACAGGAAGATTTCAGATAACATTACAATGACTAATCCAAATGTTTATAGACAACTACCAGCGGGTACTAATGCAGGAATGATTGTCTATGATGCTGTTTGGCCAGTGCCAATCGGATATGAAATTCTAGAGAACATTCCCTTTGTTAAAGAGATAGTAATTGAATCACCATTTATTACCTATCCTAAGAAAAATAAAAGGGACGGGTTTTTTTATGACTTAGACTTAAATCCACTAAGGAGATGTGGAATTAACTCTGATAAATTCTTCTGTTTCCCGATTATGGTAGGTCCACTGCTAACTTACGTATTCGTAGAAAGAGATTTTATCACTCACGGAGTTTCTCTAGCTAACCTATTTGAAATTCCTAGAGAGTCTGAAATCTCTGGCAAGAGACCAGATTTAATCTACATTATGGGTGCTGAAGATCACAGAGGAGAAGACTGTGCCGGCTACTACGAGGACAAGGAAAATGACCTATGGGTAGGCTACGCATCCAAATCGTCTAAGCACGACTACTTTGGATATATGAAGAAGATGGTCTTAACCTTACACAACCTATACCAGATTAAAAAAGGAGCCCTTCCAATTCATGGAGCAATGGTACATATCGAGCTAAAGGATGGTTCCAGCGCCAACGTAGTAATCGTAGGTGACTCAGGAGCTGGAAAGTCAGAATCAATTGAAGCCTTTAGAGCCCTAGCCAAAGAACATATCTCCTTTATGTCTATCATCTTTGATGACATGGGTACCTTTAAGTACGATGCCGATGAAGAAGTTGTTAAGGCATATGGTACTGAAATTGGAGCCTTTGTAAGATTAGACGACTTAGAGGCAGGCTATGCTTTTAAGGAGCTTGATAGGTCTATATTTATGAATCCAGACAAGATAAATGCTAGGCTAGTAACTCCAGTATCTACCTATGACGAGATAATGGAAGGACTTGAGATAGATATGCTACTTTACGCTAACAACTACGACTCAGTTCCAGAAGGAGAGAGCGCAGTTGAGCTTTTAGATGATTTAGAAGAAGCTAAGGAAATCTTTATTGGTGGTAGAAGAATGGCCAAGGGAACTACTACAGAGACAGGAATTTCAACCTCCTTCTTTGCCAACCCATTCGGACCACATCAAAGAGAAGAGAAAACTAGAGAAATTATCGACGACATTTTCGAAAAGCTACAAAAAGAAGGAGTAAAAATCGGAACCCTCTATACCCAACTAGGTATTGAAGGTTTAGAGCAAGAAGGTGCTAGAAGAGCAGCAGTAGACCTTTTTGAAGCGATAAAAGAATTAGAAGATTAGGAGAGGATTATGCAAACATCAGAAAGAGCCCGTGAACTAACCTACTCAGCCATAAGAAAGTTAGTACCTTATGCCAATGAGGCTAAGAAAAAGGGTAAGAAGATAATCCACTTAAATATAGGAGTGCCGGACACACAAACTCCCCAGGAGTTTTTCAAGGCAGTTGAGGAGGTAGACCTAGACAGGTTGGTCTACGCTCCATCTCCAGGCCTAGAAGGTTTGAGAAAGGCCATCTCAAACTTCCACGCTAAGAACGGTATTCATTTCACCCCAGAAGAGATTGTAGTCACTTCTGGAGCATCAGAGGGGCTTTTCTTTGCCCTCTACCTAGTGGCAGACTACGGCGAATCAGTGTTGACTACAGATCCCTACTATTCAAATTACAACAGTTACTTCCATCAGGCAGGAGTTAAGCTAAGAACCTTCGAGACCAAAATTGAAGACGGCTTCGCTCTACCAGACTATAAAGTTATGGAGGCAGCTGTAGGAGAGGACACTAAAGCCATCCTACTTTGCAACCCAGGTAACCCAACAGGAGCAGTTTACTCTAAGGAAGATTTGGAAAAAGTAGCTAAACTTGCAGTGGAAAAAGATATATACATTATAGCTGATGAGATCTATTCGGATTTTATCTACGACGGTGAGTTTATCTCAATCTCTACCTTGCCGGGCATAGAGGATAGGCTAATAGTCCTAGACTCAATCTCTAAGAGATACTCGGCCTGTGGTGCAAGAATCGGAGCCCTAATGTCTAAAAACAAAGATATAATGGAAGAAGCCGTTAAACTTTGTACCGCCAGATTAGCAGCCCCAACTTTAGAGCAGTATGGAGCTATCGCCTTATATGAGATGGAAGGTGACTATCTGGAAAGGGTAAACCAGGAGTATAAGGAGAGAAGAGACTATCTTTACCAGCTCCTAAAGGAAATCCCAGGAGTAGAATCTTATAAATCCCAAGGAGCTTTCTACACAATGGTTTCACTTCCAGTTAAAGACGCTGAAGCCTTCTCAAAATGGTTGCTAACCGACTTTGAGGACCAGGGAGAGAGCCTGATGTTGGCACCAGCACCAGGATTTTACATGGATACAGAAAGAGGTAGGACCCAGGTCAGAATTGCCTTTGCGGTAGACAAAGAAGAGATAAAGAGGGGTATGGAGCTGCTGGAAAAAGCTTTAGAAGTTTATCCAGATTAGAGAGTCAGGAGGTATAGACTTGGACAAGAGACTTATATTGATGATTGTCTTTACTCTAATCTTTACCTTGTTTAGCCTAACTGATTACACAGCTGACGACTACCTCTATCAATTTATATACCAAGGAGAATATCCTACAGAGGAGACCAGCAAATTGCGGTCTCCTCTTGATATTCCTTTTTCAATGGTAAATCATAGCCGACATCAAAATGGTAGGCTCTTGTCCCACGGCCTACTACAACTTCTTATGCTCTTCCCAAAATGGGTGTTCAATCTGCTTTCCACTCTAGTCTTTCTTGCTATGGGCTTTTATCTTTATAAAAACGCCTGGCTTGAGAGCCAACCTAGGGCATTGTCTTACGCGATAATATACCCGAGCCTATTTATTTTCCTTCCCCAGTTTGGTCAGTCGGTCCTGTGGATGTCAGGTTCACTTAATTATCTTTGGACTAGCTGTTTCGCCCTTGCCTATACCTATTACTATAGGGTTCTAGGTGTTAGAAGGGACAATAGACTGAGCTATATAATATTGCCTATTCTTTCTGTTCTTATAGGATTGACAAATGAGAACGGTGGAGGGGCGGTTTTTTTATTTACAGTACTTTATCTGACAGTTAAGCTATGTTCTAAGAAAAGAGTTAGGCCTATTCAAGCTATATCCAGTCCCTTAATACTGTTAGGTCTTTACCTCCAGTTAAATCTACCGATTAACCAAACTAGGATGTCAGGAGCTTTCTCTCTAGGTGAAATCCTAGACTGGAAATTGGCCTATATGCTAAAAGTGACATGGGATACCAGTGGAGTTCTTTACCTTGTTTATGGTTTTCTATTTATCTATGCTTTGTGGGAAAAAGTAAAAACTCAAGAGTCATTAGTCTACCTAATAGCGGGAACAGCTTCTGCTCTGGTAATGATTTTTACGCCAAACTTATCCCATAGGTCTTGGATATGGACGGTGGTTTTTTGTCTGGTGGCCATAGCTATATTGGCCAAGGAGCTTAGAATAAGTCCTAGTATACTTAGAGTTTTAGCCTTCGGGTTAATAATAGTGGCAGGTTTGACCTATATGCCGGCCTTTCAGTCTATATCTCAGACCCATAGAGAAATCCTATTGATGGAGGAAGATATTAAAGAACAGCGGAGTTTGGGTATAAGAAACGTAAGGGTAAGGAAGTTTGTACAGCCGACTAACCCATACAACGCCATGACTGCATCGGCTAATTTAAGGGCCGAAAAAAATGCTTGGTCAAACCAGTGGCAGGCTCTTTACTATGGAGTAGACAGTATAAGCATAACTAATCCAGAGGAGGTGTGGGACCCTTGATATTTAGAAAAGCAAGAATAAATGATATGGAAGAGATTCAAAAAATCTATGATTCAGGTTCAGCCTTGCTCCAAGCAATGGGTATAGACCAATGGCAAGGTGATGACAAACCAAAAATCAAAGAGGCCATGCTTCCAGAAGTCTTTGTCCTGGAAGATAATAGGTTAATCGGAACAGCCCTTCTTCAAAGCTATGATCCCCAATACGATGAAATCGATGGAAGGTGGAGGTTCGAAGGACCCTATTTGGCAATTCATAGGTTTGGAAGCTTAGAAAAAACGAAGGGCATAGGTTATACACTTATGGGCGAAATAAAAAAATGGGCCCAGTACCAAGGGGTAGAAATACTCAGAGTAGATACTCACAGAGAGAACCAACCTATGCAGAGGCTCTTAGAAAAATCAGGTTTTGAAAAAGTTGGAATAATAAGGTGTGCAAATGGAGATTTAAGAGAGGCTTATGACTTAAATCTAAGGGAAATTTAATATTTGAAAAGAAAGTAAATTGGATATTTATGGTAAGGCTAAAGAGATTCAAGGCGAAGTTGTAGAGGCTAGAAGGTACCTACATGAAAATCCAGAAATAGGGTTTGACTTGCCAGAAACCGTATCCTATATTACAGCAAGACTAGAAGATTATGGCATTGAGCCAGTCCATGTGCCAGGCGGTGGAATAACAGCCCTAATAGGCAAGCCGGGTGGCAAGACCATTATGCTTAGGGCAGATATGGATGCTCTTCCTATGGGAGAAGAAAATGATTTAGATTTTAAATCAAAGAATGAAAAGGCTCACATGTGTGGTCACCACCTCCATAGCTCTATGCTCCTAGGGGCTGCGAAGATTTTAAAGGAAAAGGAAGACCAACTTGAAGGTTATGTTAAGCTCCTCTTCCAACCAGCAGAAGAGCTATTGATTGGTGGAGCTGCCATGGTTGAGGGGGAATTCTAGAAAACTCTAAAGTAGATGTGGCCTATACATCCTACGTTGATCCAACTCTAGAGAGAGGCCTATATATTAAGCCAGGAGTAATGTCTGCATCCTCTA
>CAZFXW010000038.1:0-13586 GCA_964523385.1 uncultured Peptoniphilaceae bacterium
AGAGCGTGGGAAAAAGAGCTCCCCTTGGATATTTTCTCGATAACTCGGATAGCCAAGCTTTTTAGGGCACCTTTCTTCATCTGGCCTTGGCTAATCTCTAATGCCCTGTGGATACCTATGCCTACTGAGGTCATTATAGACAGCTGGTTTAGAAAGACCGCTAGTTCTTTACTAGAAATCCTAGGATTTATATCTGTCCTAAGAAGTTTCAATATATTTTCCTTTTTCATAAGACCTCCTTAGAAAACAGCCTTTAAAACGTCGGGGAGGTAGAGGTCTCCCTGGGCTACCCTAGCCAGCCCATCGTCTAACATGGTTTTAATTTGCTTTTCCTGGCCCAGTCGTCTTAATGATGCAATGTCAGGCTTTTCCTTGATAAGTTTGGTAAAGTCCTGGTCGATTTCAAATACTTCTGAGATCGCTTGGCGTCCCTTATAGCCTTCCTTGCACTTGTCACATCCAACTGGAGCCTTAAAGGAGCCAAGGCTGGCAATTTTGTCATTAAAAACTGCCAGCTCCTGGGAATTAGGTTGGTAGTCAGTTTTACAGTGGTGGCAGAGGACCTTAATCAGCCTTTGGGATTGGATGCCAGAAAGGCTAGAAGCTACAAGATAGGGTTCGATGCCCATATCTAAGAGCCTGATTATCCCCGCATATGCATCAAAGGTGTGGAGAGTGGTCAAGAGAAGGTGGCCGGTGATAGCAGCCCTTATAGCTATCTCTGCTGTCTCAAAATCTCTAATCTCTCCTAACATGATAATATCTGGGTCGGCTCGTAACATAGCCCTTAGGGCTTTCTCAAAAGTATAGCCGGCCTTGTCTAGGATTTGAATTTGATTGACTCCGGGTATTTGAAATTCTACTGGATCCTCGGCTGTGATAATATTTACCTTCTCATTATTTAGCTGGCGTATTAAGGCGTAGAGGGTTGTTGACTTGCCACAGCCAGTTGGGCCAGTAGAAATAAGCATACCAGATTTTCTTTGGCTAATCCGCTCTAGTCTTCTTAGATTTTCTTCGGGAAAGTCAAAGTCTTCTAGGCAGAGGATTTCTTTGGTATTTAGGAGCCTTATTACTGCCTTTTCTCCCCAGATGGTCGGGATAATACTGACCCTTAGATCAAGATTTTCTTGGGCGGTAAATCTACCATCTTGAGGTAGCCTTCTCTCGGCAATGTCTAGGTCTGATAGGATTTTTATCCTGGCAATCAGTTCAGGGTGTTTATTCTGAGGGCAGTTGCTGTAGTCAAAGAGCTCGCCGTCAGTTCTTAGTCTGATGGTGGTTGGTCCGTCCATTGGCTCTATATGTATATCCGAGGCTTTGAGTTTAACGGCCTCTGAGATAAGTTTGTCTAGGAATTCAGGTATGTTCATAAAATCACCTCGAATCATATATACCCAAGATTGAGAATATTACATAGATTTTATAGATAAGTTCTTTTTTGTTTTAAAATTTACATAGCCTTGATATATGTTAATAATTAAAATATAATTGATAGAATACTGAGAGATTACTACCGAAACTAATTTAAGGTGGATTATGGATGCAAAGCAAATTGCTATAAGATTGTTGGCGGCCGCTTTTTTAGGCGCCGTTCTTGGAATAGAAAGAGAGTTTAGCAGAAGGCCAGCAGGCTTTAGAACACACATTACCGTAAGTGTTGGATCTTGTTTAATAATGCTGATTTCCATTGATGGATTTGACCAAATGGCAATCCCATCAGATCCAGCTCGGATGGCTGCTCAGGTTGTAAGTGGAATTGGTTTTTTAGGTGCAGGTACGATTTTGCATGGTAAAAGAGGTGTTGATGGACTTACAACGGCTGCAACCCTTTGGGTAAGCGCTGGAATTGGACTAGCCTGTGGAGTTGGGTATTTTGTCGGTGCTGGTATTACCACACTAATTGGACTATTGACCTTGGTGTCTTTAAGAGGAGTTAATAAAAGAATAATAGGGACTAGATATGAAAGGGTTGAACTTATTTTTGACCAAAATCAAGTTAGCATAGCCAATATTGAGAAAGACTTTAAGAGAAACAGCATTGAATTTGATGTTGAAAGCATTACAACCACTATTATTGATGGAGATAAGTTATCTTCGGCCCACATGAGAGTAAGTTTTCCCGATGACTTTGATAAAGACGCTTATTTTGGGGATCTTTTAGACGATGAGAAGATTTATGGGATTACTTATTTGATAAAGTCTAAAAAACTTTAGATAAAAGGCCTTGTAAAAATTTTATACAGAGAAAACCCAGCCTTCAAGGGCTGGGTTTCTTTGTTAGCTAATCTAGTAACTAGGGTGGCTATAATCGACAAAGGGAGGATTGTAGACAACCTAACTATGGAAGAGCTATATGAGAAAACCACTGACGATAAAAGGGCTTTGGTAGTTTTACAGTCGGAACTTGGCTTAGAGCAGGTAACTCTTAAAGGAGACGGGACAATCTTAATCCAAGATAGTATAGATAAGGTAGAGGACTTGGTAAAGAGTCTTGTTGAAGCAGGGGTTGGGGTGAAGCAGGTCCTTCGCCAGCACCAAAACCTAGAGGATTACTACCTAGAAATAACTAAACAAGGAGCTGAGTCCCAGTGATTTATCTAGTCCTAGCCCTAGTCCTAGCCTTGCTTCTAGTCTTAGGCCTAGTCTATTGGCAAAACAAGACTATTAAAGATCAGCTTAGCTATTATCTTGAGCTAGATAAGACTAACCTACTGGTCAGGGTCTGGGCTAGGCTTCTAGGCTATGAAGGTCTGGTTGATAGCATAAATAAGTTGATTGAAAGTACTAGGAAATCTAGGGAAGAGGTCTACCGGGAAAGCCAAAGCCTTAAAGGCCAAGTAATATCTATATCCCACAATTTAAAGACGCCCCTTACCTCCATTCTAGGCTACATAAGCCTAATAGAGGAAGGTGGAGATCCTGATGGTGCCTATTTACAGGTTATTAAGGCCAAGGCTTTAGATTTAGATCGAGTAGTCCAGGATTTTTATGAGATTTCCCTAGTTGAAGAGCCAAATTTTAACCTAGAAGAAGAGCCAGACTTAGCCAGCATCTTTGAAAAATTCTATACAGGTGACTACTCAAGAAAGGCTCCTGCTACTGGCATAGGTCTTTATACGGCCAAGGCTCTAGCCAATAAAATGGGGATCGAGATGGAAGGGGAGTTTGATGGAGACTGGCTGACCATTCGCTTGATTTATGGAAAATAAAAAGTTGCCGGTTCTAGCCGGTAACTTATACTTAATCATATTGCTTTACTATCTATCTAAAAAATTTTACCATTCTGTTCTTATGCTTAAGAAGCTTAGGAACGAATGCCAGTCTTGTTATTCTCCAGTCCTTTGATCTAACATATATTCTGACATAGATATGCCGATATAAATGGCTTTTGCTTTTGTCTTCATAATTGAATCATAGCGGCTTTGGGAATTTTTTCACATATAAAAGAATTCTTCTGCTAAGCATCTTTCACTGTATAACTTGTAGGTGTTGCCGTCATAGGCTAAGACTCTTGTATTTTCTCTTATATAGTAGTCAGTCCCCGCTCCAGCCATATAGTTGTAGGCTTTCCTTTAGTCAGTTCATCTGCTCTTATATGGGCTTGATTTTGATATCTTTGAAAATTGTGAGAAACCATTTCTAGTTTCCTAACCCTGTTGCCAGTGCTTAAATTATAGTCTATGGTAATTGGCTTAAGGCCATAGGCTGCTCTTTCCCCATTGACAAGCCTCAGTAACTCAAGATTTAGCAGTTCGGTAGAAAGGGTTTATTCGTTATTAAAGGCTGATCTAGTGTCTTCATCTAAGTATCTGTTGTTGTAATCGCCGTCTTCTAAAGCCCAAACATATTTTTGATAGGCTTCGTCTGTACCAAGGTTGATGGGAGAATAGGTTTCTATATACTCTTCTGTTTGTTCTTCGCTTCCTTCTGTGCTTTCAACCATTTGTTCTTGGATTCCAGGTGATTGAGCTTCTTGAATTTCTTCAGCCTCTTAGCGAATTTCTGTGTGGACATTGGCCAGTGACACCCGAATGGTCGCTTCTGTGGCCTCAGTTAATGTACATCTTACTATACGCTGGCTAGGGATATAAAAGACTAAAGCCACTTTAATGGCTTTAGTCTAAGCTTAGTCATCAGAAAGTAGTTGTTTTTCTAGCACTTGATTGATATTAAAATTTTCTATTTGTAGATAGTATTGGGCTGAATCTATAAGGGCTGCCATAGGAACTGTGCCTATTACTTCGCTACCTACCACATTAACCCCATATCTCTTGGCTTCCATTTTAATCATTTCAAAGGCCTGGTAAATAGAAGTTGCTTGATAATTGACAAGGTTCATAGAAACTTGGGTTTGCTTTCTCTCTTTTAGCCTAAGGCCCATGCCCTTGACGAATCTAAGACCTCCACCGATGAATCTAACTTTTTTTGCAATGGCCTGGGCTATTTCAAGGTTGGGAGTATCTAGGTTTACGTTAAAGGCTACTAGAGCAACCCTAGCACCAACACAAGTCCCTCCGCTTTTTTCATTAAATTCTGACGGGCCATAGTCAGGCTCCCATCCCTCCTCTTTGATTTTATCGAAAAAGCCTTCATATTGGCCTCTCCTGATATCGGCTAGATTGACCCTGGCAGGAGAGCTGGCTGCTTCCTCGTAGAGATAGGTAGGAATACCTAGATTTCCAATTTCCTCTGCAACTTCACGGGCAAGTTCTACGGCTTCGTCCATATCCATATTGGCAATAGGTGTAAAGGGGATTACATCGGTTGCTCCCATCCTAGGGTGGGCTCCCGTGTGCTTGCTCATGTCTATAAGTTCAGCTGCCTTTTTGGCTGAATCTATGGCAGCCTTTTTAACTTGGGCAGGTGGACCAACCATTGTCACTACAGATCTGTTGTGGTCTGAGTCCATCGAGTAGTTTAGGACCCTAACCTGGTCATACTTTCTAATTTCGTCAACTATTTTTTCGACGATTTCCTTATCTATGCCTTCGCTAAAATTGGGCACGCATTCTACTAATTTTGACATATTCAACTCCTCTTGATTTTATTCTAATCTTTCTCTTATTATAGCAGAAGTTTTCCCTTAGATTAGGGCAGAGGTGAGGATAGAGCTTCTTTAATGTTTTAACATATTAAATGTGGTAAAATAAAAGACGGAGGATGATTTTATGAAAGTTCTAATGATTAATGGAAGTCCTAACAAAAGTGGAAGTACAGATAGGGCTTTAAGGGAAATAAAATCTGAGCTGGAGAAATATGGAGTAGAAGGGGAAATTTACCATATCGGTAAGCAGGCTATCCCTGGATGTACTGCCTGTCTCCACTGTAGGAAGTCTATGGAATGTGTTTTTGACGACGGAGTCAACGAGATTGCCGAGAAGATGGGAGACTACTCGGGTCTAATCGTCGGTTCACCGGTATACTTTGCAGGACCGGCTGGAAACCTACTGTCCTTTATGGACAGGCTTTTCTATGCTTATCCAAGTCTTATGCAGGGGATGCCAGCAGCAGCTGTCTCAGCCTATAGAAGGGCTGGAGGAACTTGTACTATGGACAGATTAAACAAGTACTTTACAATCAGGTCTATGCCTGTGGTCTCTACTACCTACTGGAATGGCTTACAGAGTCAGATGGTGGACATGGCTGAAAATGACCAAGAAGGTCTAAAGCACATGAGAAACTTAGGTAAGAATATGGCTTGGATGGTTAAACTAATAAAAAGTGGAAAAGAACAAGGGATAGAGTTTCCAACCCAGGAGTAGTAGAGATGAGAAAGAGTAAATTATTATCATTAGGCCTGGCGGCTCTCTTAACCCTTTCCAGTGTGTCAGCTTCCGCCACAGGACTGGGAAGAATTTCCGACAGGAAAAACCTAGAGTTAAGGGATGGGATCCACTATTCCCGAATTAAATCAGAAAATGAATTAGGTAGGCAGGACAGTTACTACATAAGGTTTGACTACGAAACTGCACCATTGGAGGCTAAGGTAGTCTTCGGACCCTATATAAAGGGGGGAGATAGGCTAAGTGAGATAGTTAGAGCCTATGAAGAAGAAGGCAAGGAAGTTCTCTTTGCTACTAATGGAGACTCCTACTATGCAGATGGAGTGCCCAAGGGCGTGGTAATTTCAGATGGAATCTTCCACAGCTCAGGTGCAACCTACATGAGAACCCTTGGCTTTACTAGGGATAAAAAGTTAGTATCTGGTTACCTACATCCTAAGGTAGATATGACCATTGGCGGGGCTAAGCTGCCAATTTACTATGTGAACAATCACCTAGATTCCTTCCCAACGCCAGTTCACCTGCTTACTAGCAAGTACTCGACTAGAACTGGTATTAAGTCAGCAGGAGTTGAGGTCGTTGTCAATATGGGAGAAGACTTTGACGGCCTTAGGTTGGGGCAAAGCTTTAGCGGTAAGGTTGTAAAGATAAACCAACTAGGTCAAAACTTAGGAGGTAGCAACACCCCTATAGGACCAAATGAGATAGTTTTAAATGCCAGCAACCTTTCGCCTCACTACCCACTTCTTACATCTAGAAAGGTAGGCCAACACGTCCATATAGACATTGATGCAAGTGGTGATAGGGTAGACTGGTCTAATGTTCAAGAGGGCCTTAGTGCCTTTGCTTCCTTAGTTGAGCGAAAGGAAGTCCAGTGGGACAATTACATGAGGACCCAGTCAGCGCCGAGAACCTCTATCGGCTACCTAGACGGAAATATGGGCATTATGGTCAATGACGGTAGGCAGAGCCAGGCTGTAGGCCTTAGCTATAAAAATTTAATAGATTTCCATAGAAATATCGGATACGTAGATATTTTCAATATGGACGGAGGCGGATCCAGTGTGCTGATGATGAAAATGCCAGGAGACGACAGGGCTAGAATAATCAACTCCCTATCGGATGAAGGCCATTGGGAAAGGTACAATGGCAATGGCCTTATTTTCTTTGCAGCAGAAGGGGCTGCTCCAGCTGAAGAAGTATCTGAAGAAGTACCAGAGGAAACAGAAGTTACGGAAACCTCTACCCAACCAAGCTATAGGGCTGCAAGGCTTCACGATTTCGAAGCTGACCTAGCGGTTTTAGATTGGACTAGCAGGTTTTACAATGAAGATGGGGAGAGAGGCGGAAGTGCTGAAGTTTCCATCAATGAGGATATAGATTATGTAAAAGAGGGCAAGAAGTCTTTAAGGGTAGACTATGACTTTGAAACTGAGCCACTGACTGGAACAGTTGCTGTAGAGATTGGACCAGAAGGAAGTAAGAAACTTGAAGGTAGCCCAAGGGCAATCGGCATGTGGCTTTATGGTGATGGACAAGGGGCTCTTCTGAGGACTGAGCTAGGCTCTGAAGAATACATTGGAGACACTGTTATCGACTTTGAAGGCTGGAAGTACTTAGAAATCCAGCTACCAGAAGGTTCAGACCATGAGCTTAACTGGGCTATTAGGGTCGTGGGCCAAGAGGATTCAGATGTAAATGGTAAAAAAGGTACCCTCTACTTTGACCAGGTTAAGCTGATTTATGGAGAGGCTGGAGCCAATAAAGTAGGAAGAATTGGTGGAGCTAATAGGTATGAGACGGCTGTTAATATAGCTAAAGAAATACTAACCGACAGCAAAGTAGCTGTAATCACTAATTCAGAAAACTACCCAGATGCCTTAGTGGCAGCACCCTTAGCCAGACGTAACACGGCGCCAATCCTACTGGCAGGTCAAGACTTGCCAGAAACCACTCTTAATTCCTTGGAGCTTAGAAAAGCTGAAAAGGTAATTATTTTGGGAGGGGTAAACTCTGTGTCAGAAGAGATTGAGGCCCAATTAGAAGAACTGGGTTATCAGGTGACTAGAATTGCCGGCGAAGATAGGTATGAAACTAGTTTAGAAGCTGGCCAATTGGCTCCAAATAAGAAGATAGTCTACATGGCTAGCGGTGAAAACTATCCAGACGCTCTTTCTATTGGCAACTTAGCTATGAGAGATAGGGCACCAGTAGTTCTGACTTCTAAAGATAGTTTAGGAGAGTCTACAATCCAGGCCCTAGAGGACTGGGAAGTTGATAAGGTAGTCATAGCCGGAGGGGAAAACACTATTGACCCATCAGTAGTAGAAGAACTTGAGGCTATGGACATTCAAGTTGAGAGGATTGCAGGAGATAATAGGTATAGCACCTCAGCTAAGATAGCAGAGGCCATGAAGGTCAGCGGCTATTCGCTAGCTTCAGGAGCCGGTTATATAGACCCATTGACTGCAGGTCCAGCATCCAACTACAGGGGTAGGGCAGTCTTATTGGTTGAAAAGAATCAAGTAGGGCCAGGCCAATATCTTCTTGAAGAAGAGGGTCTAGACAATGTCTTTATTATCGGTGGAGTAAACAGCTTGAGCCAAGAGTTAGAAGACAGCCTAAAAGAGATATTAAAGTAAAATCAAAAGAGAGGGTTTATCCCTCTCTTTTTTTCAAGAATTTATTATAAGGAGGAAAAATGTATAGAAAAGAGTCAGATTCACTAGGAGAGATGGATATAGCGAAGGATGCCTATTACGGTATCCACGCTAAAAGGGCAGAGGAGAACTTTCCAATAACCGGCCTGGCGGCAGATCCAGAGATGATAAGGGGGATTGGGGAGGTAAAAAAGGCAGCCGCAATAACCAATGGCCAGGTTGGAGACAAGCTAATCGCAGGCCAGCATCAGGATCAATTTATCGTCGACCCTATCCAGGGAGGGGCAGGGACTTCCCACAATATGAACGCCAATGAGGTTATCGCCAACCTGGCCATAGAGATATTGGGTGGAGAGCTTGGAGACTATTCGATAGTCCACCCTAACGACCACGTTAACTTTGGCCAGTCAACCAATGACGCCTACCCAACGGCGGGAAAGATTGCAGTTTACAGGTATTTAGTTAAGGTGAAAAACCAACTAGAGAAACTAGTAGAATCATTGGAAAGTAAGGCCCAAGAGCTAGACCCCTTTATAAAGATGGGCAGGACCCAGCTTCAAGACGCCATTCCCATTAGGCTAGGCCAAGAATTTGCAGCTTATGGAGAAGTGCTAAAAAGAGATCTGACCAGGATTGACTCGGCCCTAGAGACAATTTCTTCGGTTAACATGGGAGCTACAGCCATAGGTACAGGCCTAAACGCTAACTCTAAATATGTAGAAAACATTGTAGAAAACCTAAGAGAGGTGACAGGCTTAGACCTGAAGCAAGCAACAAATCTAATCGACGGCACACAGAACCAGGATGCTCTAGTCTATACCTCTAGCATACTAAAGACCCTAGCCGTCAGCCTATCGAAAATTTCTAACGATATCAGACTTATGTCCTCAGGTCCAAGGACAGGCTTTGGAGAGATAAACATCCCAGCGGTTCAGGCAGGATCCTCAATAATGCCAGGCAAGGTAAATCCAGTAATCCCAGAAGTGGTGTCCCAAGTGGCCTTTTCTGTAATCGGCAACGACATGACTATCTCAATGGCAGCAGAGGGAGGCCAGCTTCAGCTCAACGCTTTTGAACCAGTTATGTTCTACAAACTTTTCGAGTCGATGAAAAGCCTAGAGGGAGCCATGGAAACCTTAAGGGTAAATTGTATAGACGGCATCACCGCCAACAAGGAGAGGATGGAAGAACTGGTCCACGGGTCAGTAGGCACTATCACAGCCATCGTACCCCACATCGGCTACAACGCTGCAGCCAAGGTAGCTAAGGAAGCCTTAGAAACAGGTAAGCCAGTTAGAGAGCTTCTAATAGAGAAAGAACTAGTCAGCAAGGAAAACATAGATAAAATAATGGACCTCTACGCCATGACTCAGCCGGGAATTGTGGCAGAGGAATTGATTGAGGGAGAGGAATAGAATAGCAAATTAGCCTTCTGGTAACAGAGGGCTTTTTTTATTGAAAGCTTATCACGATTAACTAAGCTTATAATAATTGACTTTATACTAGATAGTTCTGTATAATGATACGAAGATAACGATTTCATATTCCCAACAAAAAAAGAGACAAACCATAGTGGCTTGTCTCTATGTACGCCAATGCGTTCCCTTATGGGTGTTGTGAATAAATTTTTATTTGAACTTAATGATGTAATTCACCTTGATTATACATAAGGTGAAAATCGTTGTCAAGGGGAATTTATGTAAATATGTAAATGTGTAAATTTGTAAGAATAAATTTATAGAAGAACTGATGTAATTTAAGAAAGGGATAAGGTATGGGAGATTATTATTTAGGCTTAGACCTTGGTACTTCTTCAATAGGCTGGGCTGTTACTGATTAAAACTACAAGTTAATGAGGGCTAGAGGCAAGGACCTTTGGGGAGTCCACAAATTTACGGAAGGAAAGTCTGCAAAGGATAGAAGGGTCCAAAGATCTAGTAGAAGAAGGACTGCAAGAAGAAGGGCTAGGATGGAGCTTTTAAGGGAGTTTTTTGAGGAGGAAATCTTTAAGATTGACCCAGACTTCTTTAAACGTTTAGATGAATCGAAGTTTTGGAAGGAAGATAAGGAAGTAGAGGGTAAGTACGCCCTTTTTAATGACCCGAACTACACAGATCAGGAATACTTTGATCAGTATCCAACTATTTTTCACTTGAGAAAAGAATTAAGGGAAAATGACGAGAAAAAGGATATTAGGTTATATTTCCTAGCCCTCAACCAGCTTATGAAGAGAAGGGGCCATTTCCTACTTGAGGGCCAGAGCATAAGCAGTGTTGAGGACGTAGAGCCTTTACTCTTAACTTTGCGAAATCTCCTTGAAGACGAGCCATTTGAGGTAGAAGGTCTGGAAATAGAAGATTTAGAAGAGTTAATAGATTTTATTAGGGACAGGTCTTTAGGCGTAAGGGATAAGACTTCCAAAATAACTGCTCTAGCTAAAGAATTAGGCCTAGATAAAACTAGGTCAGATAAATTCAAAGATATATTAAATGCCCTAGTATATGGAGAGTTTAGAAGGGCCGCCCGAATCTTTGATTTAAAAGAAGATGAGGTTGATGGAAATAAAATAGTCTTTACTAGTGAAGACTTTGACGAAGTAAAAGATGATTATGAGTAAGTTTTAGGCCCAGACATGGCTATTGTTGAAACTATCAAGGGGATTTACGACTATATCACCCTACAAGAGATTCTAGATGGAGAAAATAGCTTGTCTAATGCCCAGGTCAAGAGGTATGAAAAACATGCTGCTGATTTGGCTAAATTAAAAAACTTAGTAAGAAAACATGATGTAGTTGAAATAGTCGAAGGTCAGGAGGGCGAAGAGGATAAGAAGAGAGGCAAGTATTATTGGTCAATCTTTGTTGATCCTAGAAGCAAGGGTAAAAACTATGCTAATTATGTAGGCTTTACCAATATCAACGGCAAAAAGATAAGTCTTGATAAATCTAGTTACGAGGATTTTATTGAGTGGCTGGAAAAAGAATTAGAGAAGTTTTGCTCTGAGAGCGACGAGGAATATCAGGAGATCCTAAAAGATATTGAAAAAGAAAACTTCCTGCAAAAACAGATTGTCAATATCAACAGTGCCATACCTTACCAGGTCCATCAAATTGAGCTAGAGAGGATTGTTGCCAATCTAGTTAAAAACTACCCTAGTTTTGATGTTGAAGAAGATGGTTATACCAAGGGGCAAAAGATAGAGAAGCTATTTAGATTTAGAATCCCCTACTAGGTAGGGCCTCTTAATCCTGCCCATAAGGATAAAAGAGGTAGCAATACTTGGATTGTTAAAAATCCAGGCCATGAGGACACGCCAGTTAGGCCTTGCAACTTTGATGAAGTTGTTAATAAAGCCAAGTGTGAAAAGGAATTTATAGATAGGCTTATTGGCAGGTGTACCTATCTACCAGATGAAAAAGTAGTTCCAAAGCAGTCGATAATGTATTCCAAGTATGAAGTGCTCAATGAATTAAATAACCTTCGAATAAACGGCGAGCTTATAACGGTAGAGCTTAAGCAAGAGATTTTTAATGACCTATTTTGCAAGTACAAAAATGTTACCAATCGAAGGCTTATCGATTATTTGATCAGAAGTAACTATGTTGACTCTGAACCATTAATTGAAGGAATAGATCAGAATTTTAAATCTTCAATGACCTCCTATTTAGAACTAGCCGAGATTTTAGGAGAGGCTTACGATGAGCAGATGGCCGAAGACCTGATTTACTGGATTACAGTTCATGTAGGTAATAGGGAAGCTATTGAGGAAAATGTTAGAGAAGCTTATCCGGTATTGGCTGATGATGTGGTGAGAAAGCTAAGTACCCTAAAGTATCAGGCCTGGGGTAGATTCTCCGAAAAGTTTCTAAAGGATTTTCCAGGGGCAAGTGTAGAGACTGGTGAGGAAAATTCGATATTGAACTTCCTATATGAAACCAATCATAACCTTATGGAGTTACTGAGCAAGAACTATACCTTTAGGGCAGATCTGGACGAGTATCAAAGTAGAGTAAACCCTTCGGAAATTACCCATGATATGCTGGAAGAGCTCTACATATCGCCAGCTGTTAGAAAGATGGTTTAGAGGACTTTGAAATTAATAGACGAGTTAGTTAGCGTCCTTAGAAGAGAACCTAAGAAAATATTTATCGAGATGGCCAGGGCCCATGACGCTAGTCCAGAAAGAACTGACTCCAGGAAGCAGAGGTTTCTAGACCTATATAGTAATATTAAAAGTGAAGAAAGAGACTGGATAGAGGAAATCTCTAAGTATACAGACCAAGAGTTTAAAGTTGATAAACTATATCTTTATTATGAACAGATGGGTAGATGTATGTATTCGGGGGAATCGATATCTCTTAGCCAGCTATTTGACGATTATCAGTATGATATAGATCACATTATACCTAGATCTTTAAGAAAAGATGACTCAATTCGTAATAACTTAGTCTTGGTTAAGAGGGATTTAAATCAAAGAGTTAAAGGA
Source organism: uncultured Peptoniphilaceae bacterium (assembly GCA_964523385.1). GTDB lineage: Bacteria > Bacillota > Clostridia > Tissierellales > Peptoniphilaceae > CAZFXW01. The sequence goes on from CAZFXW010000038.1 coordinate 12,933, forward strand.
GATAAATATCCCGTTCCAGAAATCCTGAGAGAATCTGGCTATAAGCTATGGAATAGCCTATATTACAAGGGTTTAATAAGTAAGGCTAAGTACGGAAGACTAATAAGGCATACACCACTTAGCTATGATGAGATGGCAGACTTTATAAACAGGCAACTGGTCGAAACCAGGCAAAGTTCTAAGGTTGTTGCAAATCTATTAAGCCAGGGTTATGAGGATAGCAGGGTTGTCTATGTTAAGGCAGGTAATGTTAATGACTTTAGAAGAGTCTACAAACTAGTCAAAGAAAGGGATCTAAATGACCTGCACCATGCCCATGATGCATTGTTGACAATCATTTCGGGAAATGAGTTTGATAAGAAATTCACTTCAAATCCACGAAGCTTTATTGAGAAAAATAGGGGAAGGTATTCGCTTAATCATATATTTGAAGAGGGTCGGAGGGTTAATGGTAAATGGAAATGGTTTGAAAAGCCAGAGCCTTTTAGGCTTATAGTCGATGAAATTGTTTATACACTTAATCCGGAAAAATTTGGAGGTTCTGAAAAGAAGGCTCTACTAGGCATGGTTAATAAGGAATATTTGATAGAAGGAAAGTCTCGGAGCTTTACGAGTGGTGTTGATGTTTATGTCAACAGTTTACTAAAAGCCCTT
>CAZFXW010000039.1:0-13439 GCA_964523385.1 uncultured Peptoniphilaceae bacterium
CGATTTAGAACCTTTGTTCTTTTGTTGTTTTTGCTAATACTTTTGAACTTATCCACATTTGTCAGACGACTTTGTGCATAAGTTTATAATTTAGTTCTATAATAAAACACGCTTAGCACTAAGCTCGCTGTCTACCGATCATACAAGACATCTCACTCATTTTAAGTTAATCAACTAAAGCTGCTCGTAAATGTGGATTAATAAATTATATTGTTGATAACTGTTGATAAGTTTTAAACTCCTCTGTTTTTATATATTTTCAAAGCTTTATTAAGATTTGGTTTGAATAATATACACTTTTCCGCAGGAATTTATACCATCTGTTTTTTGCTATCTGATAGATTATTTTAAATAATGTCTGATAAAATGAAAGGTAATTTTAACTTCAATTATTATAATTTCTTATAAGTGAAAAGAACTATAGCTAAGACTTATTGGATATACGATCAATAGATTGTTTTTGAGGCAGTAAAGAAGATTTTGGATTACACTTGCTAGTTTTTCTAATATAGAAACACCTACATAACTTAACCTTTAGAAGAATGTTTCACGTGAAACATTAGGCTTTGAAAGATAATTGGCTATTAATAAAAGTATATCAACATCAAACTTGTATAACTTTGGTCATGATTAAGAAACTATCGCAAATGTATCACGTGAAATATTCATAATATAATCTATGGGCTTTGTTTCTATCTAAAGTGAGTTGATAATCTAAAACCACCAGTAAGGTCAAATGGTTTGTATCTATTTCCTTGATTAATATCTTTAAGACTTATGGTTCATGCTAAAGAATTAAATTATAGCTATTACATTAATTTTAATATAACAATACACCAGGGAAGCTATAGTCCCAATCAGTAGATGGTTCATAATGTTTCACGTGAAACATTTTATACTGTCGAAGCTTGATTAGCTTATAGGTTCAAAAATTGAATTCTTTCTTAATTAGTTATATACACTTTACAAGTTCTCTTAAGCTAATAATTTAAGTCACAATAAAGATCAACGATTAAATTGATTAAGAGATAGTAAGTTTAATTTAACTGAAAATAATAGCAATAAATTGTTTCACGTGAAACATTATGACCATTAAACTAATGGTATGTTTTTAATAAGCTCTATCAAAAATTTATTCAACCTAAATAACTTTCCAAAAGTTTCTTAAAATCCCAAATTGTTTCACGTGAAACAATTTAAAGAGCTTGTAAAATTTGTTAGTTATTTATTCGGTTATATTTAACTTAGTTTCTAAAGGTTGGTCATGGGATATTTATTACTAGGACTTCTTGGCTATATTATAAGCGTTAGAATATAAAATTTCTAAATCATTATTAATTTAATCTAGGGATGTTTCACGTCAAACATTCTTATTTACTAAGAGATGGCTAACTAGGATAAAAAGAGTAATATAAAAGTTAAACAAAGAAAAAACAGAAAACCTATAAGTATAGGCTTGTATAATCTAAGACTTTTTGTGAAACTTAGAATCCACCAAATAAACTGTTGTCATCATTACATAGACTATTAGAAAATAATGTTTCACGTGAAACATTATCTATAAATAAACTATAGGAGAATATTAATCTTTTAAAGATAACACTAATAAGTTGAAGAGTCTATAATACTAGCATATCCTTAACATTAACTGTTATTAATTGACTAAATAAGGCTGTTAATTGCTACTAAAGATTAGTTGTGCTTATAAATTATAATTCTTAGCTAACCTATCACGTGAAAGAAAGTCTTAGTGCTATTTTATATATGTTAAACATTTAACATATTGGGTTAAAAAAGAAGCCTAAGGCTCCTTTTCCGTTATTAATCCATAGGCATTGAGCATAGCATCAGAGGCTGACCTGTATCTTATCCTCTCTCTGTCACCGCTATATTTCCTCCACCTAATAGAGTACCTACCCTTATAAAGGGCTCCGTAGTAGACTAAGCCTACATCTTCACCAGTAGGCCCAGCGTAGCCTGAGGTGGCTATTAGTAAATCAGATCCACTTACCTCTGCCAGCCCATCTAACATCTCCACTATAGTTGGTTCACTGACTACTCCATACTTTTTAATCGTCTCAGGAGAGACACCTAGGATTTTTTCCTTAGTCTCATCAGCATAGGTTACATAACTTTCTTTAAGGACTTGGGAAATTCCTCCTATGGAAATTAGCCTAGAGGCTATCATTCCACCTGTAATAGACTCAGCCGTTGAAACGCTGATATTTTCTGAGATAAGTCTTTCTACTAGCTCCAACTCTGAAGTTTTAATGCCCTCACCTAGGTATGACTTACCGAATCTAGACTGAATCTCTTTTTCATAGAAGGCAAATTTATACTGCTTATCTGCTGTCAGCGGAACTTTGATAAAAAGACCTTCCCTTTTTGCATAAGTAGCAATATTAGGATTTTCTTCAGTTAAGTCTCTTATCCTAGCAGCTGTCTCCCACTCGCCTATGCCAAAAATCCTATAGAACTTGGTTATTATTGGGCTAATTTCTTTGTCTTTTAAAATTTCCTGGATGTTGCCTTTGAAGATTGGAAGATTTTCACCAGGAGGTCCAGGTAAGGCTAAGAGAGTTGTGCCTCCAGCTACTAGCATAAATCCGTCGGCTGTGCCATTAGAATTAGAGAAGACCCTAGCACCTTCAGGAAAATAGGCTTGCTTATAATTTTCTTCAACTGCTAAATCATTATCAAAGAAATAATCCTCGATTCTCTTAGCAGAAGCTTTATCAATTATCAATTTCCTTCCTAGGGCCTCTGAGATAGCCTCCCTGGTGATATCGTCTTTTGTAGGTCCAAGACCACCTGTAAGGATAATTAAGCCTGTATTTTTCATCTCATTTTGTATAGTCTCGACGATGGTTTCCATATCGTCTCTTATTACCAGCTGTTTTTCTGTGACTATCCCATATTCTAAGAGAATTTTAGAAAAGTTACTGGCGTTAGTATTTACTGTGTCTCCTGACAGTAGCTCGTCGCCAGTTGCGATTATTTTACAATTATTTAAAGTTTTCATTAAAGGGGCTTATTCTTCTCTTTACCCTGGCCCCTTGGAAACCTTTTTGGAGTAGGCCCTGTTTTTTCTATTACTATCAAGGCTCTTTGATGGTCTCCTTCAAAGAGAGAGTAATTAGTCACATCTACAAGCTTACCATTTAATAACCTGATAGCGTTCTTTGCTTCCTCAAGTTCTTCTTGGGCCTTTGACCCCTTCATGGATATAAAATATCCTCCTGGTTTTACCAAAGGTAAGCAGTATTCACAGAGGGTGTCTAGTGATGCCACTGCCCTGGAAACACAAACATCAAAACCGTCTCTGTAGGGCTTATCTCTGGAAAGTTCCTCACTCCTAGCATGGAGGGCCTTGATTTTTTCCAGTCCTAACTCTTCTATCACCACTTGGATAAACCTAATCCTCTTGTTCATCGAGTCTACCAGGGTAAAGTCAGCTTCAGGCATGGTGATCTTCATTGGTATTCCTGGAAAGCCGCCACCAGTTCCCACATCTACAATAGTTTTAGCCTTTGTCATCTGAGGGCATTTTAGAAGTAGGAGACAGTCTAAAAGGTGTTTTAAATCAAATTCATCAGATTCAGTTATGGCTGTAATGTTAAACTTCTTATTCCATTTTAAGACCAAGTCCTTAAAGTCGGATAAGTCTTGGTATTCCTTGTCGGTTAGGTCTATAAACCGAGCCTCTAATAATTCCCTTAATTTATTCATTTCTTCTCCTTACTTCTAAATGGACTAGGATTACATTTATATCCGCTGGAGTCACACCAGATATCCTGCTAGCCTGACCGACAGAATCTGGCTTTATCTCATTTAACTTTTGAATTCCTTCGGCGGATAGCCCTTCCACTTCATTATAGTCTTCAATATGATCCAAGCTCCTAGATTCAAGTCTTTTAAACTGGTTAATCTGAGCCATTTGCTTCTTAATATAGCCCTCGTACTTAGTAGCTACTTCAATTTGATATATTACATCCCTAGACAAGTTGGGTCTTTCTGGGTCAAAGGCAGCTAAACTATCATAGCCTAACTCTGGCCTCCTCAATAGCTCTTCTAAGGAGGTTGAGGTTCTTATCGGGCTAGTTCCAATTTCTTCTAAGATTGAATTGATTTCTTCAGTTGGATTTACTCTTATTTTCTTTATCCTCTCAAGCTCTTCATCTATTTGAGTCTTTCTTAGCTGGTACTTCTTATACCTTTCTTCGGTTACTAGGCCAATTTCATAGCCCTTTTCTGTCAACCTTAGATCAGCATTATCCTGCCTTAGGGTCAGCCTATACTCAGCTCTTGATGTCATCATCCTGTAAGGTTCTTCTGTACCCTTGGTTACTAAATCGTCTATCAGAACTCCGATATAGGCATCAGACCTATCCAGAACAAAACTATCCAGGCCCTTGATATTAGAGTGGGCGTTTAGGCCTGCTATTAGCCCTTGGGCAGCAGCTTCTTCATAGCCAGAAGATCCACAGATTTGACCAGCAAAAAAGAGATTTTCCACATCCTTGTGTTCTAGGGTCCTCTTTAAAACCGTTGGATCCACCGTGTCGTACTCTATACCATGGGCTGGCCTCATTATTTTAACCCCTTCCATATGCCTAATAGAATTATAGAACTCTATTTGAACATCATAAGGTAGGGTAGAGCTAACTCCTTGTACATACATTTCCACAGTAGATAGGCCTTCAGGCTCTAGAAAGACCTGGTGCTCTACTCTTTCTGGAAATCTTACTATCTTATCCTCAATAGAAGGACAATACCTAGGCCCAATTCCAGCCTGCATACCTGAGTACATAGGAGACCTTTCAATATTTCTCTCGATTATTTCCTTGGTTTCCTCGGTGGTATAGGTTAGGTAGCAGTCTAGCTGATCTATTTGAACATCTTTAGGGTCGGTTAGAAAGGAAAAAGGAATTATCTCTTCGTCGCCTGGTTGGGGAATCATAGCCTCTATGTCCACTGAATGCCTGTGGACCCTAGCTGGTGTCCCTGTTTTAAAGCGCCTTAAAGGGATATCCAAGTCCTCTAAAGATTTAGACAGATATTCAGAAGAAGCCTTGCCACTAGGACCAGAAGAATACCTAAGGTCTCCCATTAGAATTTCTCCCCTTAGAAATGTACCTGTAGCTAAAATTACAGCCTGGCCCATATACATGGCTCCGCTTCTAGCTTTTACTCCCTTAACCACTCCATCTTCAATTACCAAATCTTCTGCTTCTTGCTCTACAAGAGTTAAATTTGGCTCGGCCTCTAAGACTTTTTTCATCTCTTCATGGTACTTCCTCTTATCAGCCTGGACCCTAAGAGAGTGGACAGCTGGTCCCTTAGAAGTGTTTAACATTCTAGATTGGATAAAGGTTTTGTCTATATTTATAGCCATTTCACCACCTAGGGCATCTATCTCCCTAACTAAATGGCCCTTACCTGTGCCGCCAATATTTGGGTTACAAGGCAAATCTGCCACAGACTCCATACTCATGGTCATAATAAGGGTCTTATTGCCTAGCCTAGCAGTGGCCAGGCCAGCTTCACATCCAGCATGGCCAGCACCAACGATAACCACATCGTAATGACCTTCTATAAAATATTTCATATTACCTACTTTCCTAAGCAAAATTCAGTAAAGATACTATCCAGTATCTCTTCCATATCTCCCGACTCACCTAGAATTTCTCCTAGCTTTAGCCAAAGATTTCTTAAATCTACTTCTATACAGTCGATGGAAATCCCTAAAGCAAAGGCATTTTCTACAGATTTTCCATCCTCTAAAGCCCTCCTTAATAAATCTTCCTGCCTAGCGTTGGAGATAACAACTTGATTTCCAGAATCTAACTCTCCACCGTAAAAAAGGTCGTAGATAGCTTTTTCTAATTCTTCTATACCTTGCCTACTGGCCATAGAACTTTCTATCACCACTGATCCGCCAGTCTTAGCATGGATTTTTTCAACATCTAGCCTTTCTTCTAAGTCTGATTTATTGAGAAGTATTATAGACTTCTTACCCATTATTAGGTCTAAAATCCTCTGATCCTCTTCTTCAAATTCTTCAGAATTGTCAAATACGGCGATAATCAAGTCAGCAGCCTGGGCCAAATCTATAGACCTGTCAACTCCCAACTGTTCAACTAGGTCTTCTGTCTCTCTAATACCAGCCGTATCTATTAAATTTACGGCTATCCCACCAATATCTAAACTCTCTTGGATAACATCTCTAGTTGTTCCAGGAATATCAGTCACTATAGCCCTATTTTCCCTAAGTAGATTGTTGAGTAGGGAAGACTTGCCTACATTAGGCTTACCTAGGATAATGGTGTTGATTCCATCTCTTAAAAGTTTGCCTCGATTTACCGTGGACAGAAGTTTTTCTATAGATTTGTTGACTTCTAAAATTCCACTTTCTACAAAATCTGTATCGTATTCACTTTCATCATCTTCAGAAAAGTTAATAGCAGCTTCTAAGTCAACTAAAAGAGCCAAGGTTTTTTCCCTAAGACACCTGATTTTCACAGTTAATCCACCTTCTAATTGTAAGAGAGATTGGCTATGGCTCTTTTCTGTTTTAGAGTTAATCAAATCTATAACTGCCTCAGCCTGAGATAAATCCATTCTCCCATTTAAGAAGGCCCTTTTAGTAAATTCTCCCTTTTCTGCCGGTATAGCTCCTTCCTTGAGGACTAGGTCTAGGACCTTTTTAAGACTGATTACCGACCCATGGGTATAGATTTCAACCATGTCCTCTCTAGTGTAGGTTCGAGGGCCTTCCATAAAGACAGCCATTACTTCATCTATAAGTTCAAGGCCATCGTAAATCCTTCCATAGTGCATATGCCTGTCGATTATTTCCATAGCTGAATCTGGTTTAAATATCTTTTTTCCAATTTCTATGGCCCTATCACCGCTTAACCTTACTATACCTATACCAGCCGGTGAAGTTGCTGAAGAAATTGCTCCTATTGTCTGCTCCATTTGCCCTCCTTTAATATATAAAAACAAAAGGGCTGTCCTTGAAAATCTAAAAAGATTTTATGACAGCCCATAATTTATTTATTAACCTTAATTAAAACCCTTCTATAAGGCTCTCTTCCTTCACTAGATGTAGAAATACCATCATAGTTTTGTAGCTCCTTATGAATAATCCTTCTTTCGTAGGAGTTCATAGGTTCTAATCTGATAATTCTGCCAGTTTTCTTTGCCTTATTGGCCATTTTACCAGCTAAACTAATCAATGAACTCTCCCTTTTCTCCCTATAGGAGTTAATATTTAAGAAAATTCTAACGTATTCCTCTCTAGCCTTGTTTTCTGCTAGAGAAACTAGGTATTGAATAGCATCTAGGGTTTCGCCCCTTCTACCAATAATAATTCCTGTATCCCTTTCAGAAACATCGATAATATCTATATTCAAAAATCCATCGACTTCCCTATAGCTAGCATCAGCTTCAATATCCATGCCCTTGATAATATCCATAAGCAGGACTACACCAGCCGGTACAAAATCTGGATCTTCCTTTGAAGCCACATAAGTGGTTGTTTCTTGAAGGCTAGGCCTTGAAGTTCCAGCTTTTTCAAAAGCATCTAGTAAGTCTACAGTTTCCATAGCTTCCGATTCAGTCAGCCTAGCTTCTTCCCTTCTTGCGTGAGCATCTGATTCAGCTAGTGAGTCTCTAAAGCCCTCTTCAGCCTGGCCTTTTTCAACTGCATCCATTAAGTCTACAGTTTCTTCAGCTTCTTCTTCACTTAACCTAGCTTCTTCTCTTCTTGCGTGAGCGTCTGATTCAGCTAGTGAGTCTTTAAAGCTCTGTTCTGCCTGGCTTTTTTCAACTGCAGATAGTAAATCTACGGTTTCTTCAGCTTCTTCTTCATTAAGACCAGTTTGCCTTTCGTCTACTTGAGTCATAATCTTATCTACATCTTCTTCAAGTTTGGCAGCAAAATCTTCTGGATAGCAAGATCTTATAACTTGGCTTTCTTTTTCTGGCTTTGATGCTGAATCTGAACCGTAGAGGGTTTCTTCAACTAAATCCGACATGTCGAATTCTTTTTTTTTGACTGAAACTTTAACTACAGCATCCTTACTTCCTATAATTCCTAAAAATCCAGCCCTAGGTTCTTCTAAGACCTCGACTATAGTATTCTCTCTGGAAGCACCTAGGATTTTTAAAGCTTCATTCACAGCATCATCTACGGTTTTACCCGTTCTGATTATTGATTTCAACTTACATCCTCCTTCTCGCTTCCACCTCGAAGCATCATTAGACCTCTAACTAAAATCTCTACAATGTTACTTGTAGCCCAAAACAAAAGTATACCTGCTGACCAAGATCTGGATAAAAACAGCATCATAATCGGCAGTACATACTTCATACTTGTATTCATAGCCTGAGTTGCCTCAGTTTGTACTTGGTTCATTTGAGTTATACTAGTATATGCAAACATAGATAGGGAATAAATAACTGGTAACATAAACTTATCCGGTTGAGTTAAATCATTAATCCAGAAAAAGTTTTTAGCTAGATTATCTACTCCTACTCCAATATAGGCAGCTGGGTTTCTAATAACAGCTAACATGGCGAAGATTAAAATCATTGGAATAATCATTGGCAGACAACCGCCAGCAGGATTATAATCATGCTCTTTATATAATTCCATCATCTTAGCGTTCATGTTTTGAGGATCATTTTTATATTTTTCTTGAATTTCTTTAATTTCACCACTTAGGGCTTGGCCCACTTGAGCGCTCTTAGTAGCCTTAAAAGTTAAAGGCATGGTAAGCACCTTTTGAATAAGAGCCATAACTATAAGTGAAAGTGCATAAAAAGAAATAGAGCTTGGTTCTTGACCAAGCGAATGAAGGCCTTCATAGATGAATTTTAAAATCGCACCTAGGAAGTTACTTAATACACTCATTTTTCCTCCTACTTATTTAAGTGGATCATACCCACCCTTACAAAAGGGGTTACATCTGAGTATTCTCCATAAAGCTTTTTTCGTGGCTTGAAAAAAACTATATTTCCCATAGGCCTGGATGGCATAGTCAGAGCAAGTTGGCCTAAATCTACATTTACCCTGTCCTAATAGCGGTGAAATAAATTTTTGATAGAATTTAATAAGATTAATCATCAGGTCAGCTCTTTCGTCTTCTATTTCGGTTTATCTGTCTCTTTCCAACCCCCATAATATGGATTGTAGAGCTTTCAAGTGATTTATAGTCCATCTCTTTGGTTATTTGCTTGGGAATTAATACGATATCGTAGCCATGTAAAATATCTTTTTTATTTGTTCTAATAATTTCCCTAAGTCGTCTTTTAATTCTATTTCTTTCCACTGCTGTGCCATATTTAGTAGTGACGGTAAAGCCAATTCTAGTTTGAAAGTCCACATTTCTGTAGGCCAACATTGTAAATTGTCTGTTCCGAAAAGCTCTACCCTTCTTAAATACCCTTTGGAAATCCTTGTTCTTCCTAAGCCTAAGCTCTTTTTCCATTACGCACTTAGTCTTTTTCTTCCTCTAGCTCTTCTTCTGCTTAAAACTCTTCTTCCACCTGGCGTGCTCATTCTAGCTCTGAAGCCGTGTCTTCTAGCCCTTCTTCTCTTACTAGGCTGAAATGTTCTCTTAGTCATCACTACACCCCCTAAAGATAAATATTTTATCCCACTACGATATACGAGTATTATAGTTTTCAAAGCCCGAAATGTCAAGGCTTAGACGATATAGAAGGACAAGAATCCAACTAGCTATTAGTTTGTTTTTTATATAAAACATTGAGAAGATGGTATATAAACCTAAGAAAATCTATGATTTTTCAAAAAGTTCTATGCAAAGATTCCCAAAGTCACGTCTATCAAAGAGCCTGGCTAGGAATCAACTGCCTTTGATTAATATTATGAAATATATAAAATTTTTTAATGATAAATAAAGAACCGTCCCCTGATTTTTACTTAAATATTTTTAAGTGCTTATTTATAGGGACTAGTTTTCCATAAAAGGGTGTAAAAGTTATCCAAAAGCCATTTTTTGATCAGTTAAATTCCTAAGTTTATACACATATGTTTATTAAATGTTGATAAATCTTTGATCCAAAAGTGGTTTTGAGGTCTTAAAGCTCTAATTCATCGATTTATAAACAATAAACACCTTTTTATTAACAAATTGTGGATAAGTTGATAGACCTATAGTATAATGGGTTTTAGAACCTAAATCCTTATAATATAGGCATTTTTAGGAAAAAAGCAGCGTTTTTTAGATGTTGATAAGAACTATGGGGGAAATATGATAGAAATAAATGAAATTTGGAACGAAGTAGATGCGATGTTTAGACTTGAACTTCAAACCCTGGCCTATAACACCTGGATTTCAAGGCTTAAGCCAGTTAGTTACGATGGTGAGGAGTTTATTATCTACTCTCCTAATGAATTTACAAAAAAAATGGTCAATCAAAAATATTCAGATGATATTCAAAACTATATTGAGATACTTTTAGGTACAAAGCCAAGGATTGTAATAGTTGACCCATCTTCTGATGAAATAACAAAAGAGAATACTTATCCAGTGGATAAGCCTGTGGATAGGACGGAAAATATTCTAACTAGAGAATTTGTTGAGGTGGAGAGTCTGGCTATAAAAGAAGAAACTCAATCTATAGAAATCGTAGATAAGCCTAAGGAAAACCAAATTGCAGAGTCTATGACTAAGCTAGAGATTCTGTCGGATAATAAGCCAATTAAAAACTACACTTTTGAAAACTTCGTAGCAGGCAAGAGCAACGAGTTTGCCTTATCAGCTGCAAGAGCTGTAGCCAACGCGCCGGCTCAGGAGTTTAACCCTCTCTTTATATATGGGAGTGCGGGACTAGGGAAAACTCACCTAATGTACGCCATAGCCAGGCATATCCTAGAACACTTTCCAGAAAAAAGTGTAGTTTACCTAACTAGTGAGACCTTTACTAATGATTTAATCCAGTCTATTCATACAAATAAGAACAAGGAATTTAGACAGAAGTATAGGGAAGTGGATGTCCTTATAATTGATGATATTCAATTTATAGCTGGCAAGGCCGGTACTCAAGAGGAGTTTTTCCATACCTTTAACGACCTCTATAACAACAATAAGCAGATTATTATATCTTCTGATAGACCTCCTAAGGAGATCAAGACCTTAGAGGAAAGATTGATATCTAGGTTTGAATGGGGTCTTATCGCCGATATTCAAAGGCCAGACTTTGAAACTAGGGTTGCTATCCTAAATAGGAAGATGGAATTAGAAGAAGCTAATGTACCTAAGGACGTAATTGAATTTATTGCCATAAACATCAAGGACAATATTAGAGAACTAGAAGGAGCTTTAGTTAATCTCCTGGCCTATGCGAGAATCATGCAAATAGAAGACATTAACTTAAGCTCCTGTAAGGACATACTAGAAAATATTATTGAAGAAGAGGAAAGAATTACCATAGATATTGAGAGGATTAAGGATGTAGTTTCAAACTACTACCAGATTACAGTCGATGAACTAGATTCTAAAAATAGAAGTACTAGAATCGCCTTTCCCAGACAGATAGCCATGTACCTCTCTAGAGAGATGACCGATCTATCTTTGGTTAAAATCGCAGAAGACTTTAACCGTGACCATAGCACCATAATCCACGGCATAAACAAGATTTCCGACCAAGAAAAAATCGACGAGGATCTGAAATACGACCTTGAGCAACTGACTAAGAAAATAAAATCCTAATGTGGATTCTTTTGTAGATAGGCTATGGATAAGCCTAGACTTTTGTTTATAAGAATCACCATCAAAAGTCACTGTAGATAGTGTGGGTAAAGATCTACTTTATCTTTCAATTTCCACAGGTTCATCAAGAGTGACTAAGCTTTGAATTTCAATAACCAGAGGACTTATCCATAGTTTAAACAGCCCCTACTACTACTATTACTAATCTTTAATAATAAATAAGGAGTTATCATGAAACTAAACATACACCAAGAGGACCTAATTAGAGTAATCAATATAGCTCAAAAAGCTATTTCTCCTAGAACTACTATGCAGGTATTATCAGGAATACTATTTGAAGCTAAGAACGGATTTCTAAAACTTTCCTCTACAGACTTTGATATATCTATCAAGACTAAGACCAATGGACAGATAATTGAAGAGGGATCTATTGTTATCGGATCTAGTCTCTTTGGAAATATTGTAAGAAAACTACCTAGGGAAATGATTTCTATGGAAACTAATGGAAATACTATTAGTATTAAATGTGGTGAAATTGAATACGACTTAAGGGGTTTAGATAAGAGTGAATATCCAAATCTTCCTGAGGTTAATGAAGATCCTAAGACTAGCCTTAGTGGTAATGCTTTAAATAGGGCTATTGAACATACTCTTTTTTCAACTTCAGTAGACGATTCAAGGGCAATTCTAACTGGAGTCTTAATAGAACATAAGGATGGATTTTTAAACTTTGTATCCCTAGATGGTTATAGGCTTTCTAGAATTAAGTACTCCCACAAGTCCAGTGATTTTAAGGTGGTTGTTCCGGCTAAATCCTTAGCTGAGTTAGCTAAGATAGTAAATGATGAGGACGATGTTAAGATTTCAGTGGTACCAGGTCACATGCTATTTGAATTTGCAAATACTCATTACTACACTAGACTCCTTGAAGGAGCATTTGTCGATTACGAGGCGATTTTAGGAGATCAATATACATCTTATGCTTTAATGGATAGGGGACTCTAATAGATGCTTTGGAAAGAATTTCTTCTTTAGCTTCTGATGACAAGGCTAAGCTGATAAAATTATCCTTCACTAATGGGAAATTAGAAATTAGAGCTAACACTGAAACTGGAGAAGGCTATGAGATGGTACCAATAGAACTTCATGGAGAAGATTTAAATATTGCCTTTAACTCTAAATATTTCTTGGAAGGGGTTAAGGTAATTGACTCGGAGATGGTTAAGATCTATATAAAGGGTCAGGTTCAACCATGTATAATTGAACCTGTAGATGAAGAAGGAGTAGATTACCTCTACTTAGTTCTACCAGTAAAACTGAAAAGTGAGGCTTTTTAATGGAAAAAATAAAATCATATATTAATACAGAATTTATTAGACTTGATCAGCTGTTAAAATTTGAAAATTTAGTTTACAGCGGTGGTGAAGCTAAAGACATAATTAGAGATGGGATTCTCCATGTAAATGGAGAGGTGACCACAGTGAGAGGAAAGAAAATCTACCCTGGCGACAAGGTGGAAATACCTGGAGAATTGGAGATTGAAGTTTTCGAGGAAGACTGATGTATATATCGGACTTAAAATTAGTTAATTTTAGAAACTATGAAAAGCAGGTCCACAGCTTTAGCCCTGGAATTAATGTTTTTATTGGCGATAATGCCCAGGGAAAGACAAATTTACTGGAGGCAGTTTACTAC
>CAZFXW010000040.1:0-3329 GCA_964523385.1 uncultured Peptoniphilaceae bacterium
TCGTAGATTTTATCCCGGCAAGTTGGTAAATCGTCAGCTAGGGCAACTACTGACAAGACCCTCCCGCCAGCTGTTACCAGTTTATCGCCTTCCCAGGCAGTTCCCCCTTGAACAATGTCTAGTCCTGAACCCTCTAGTTCTTCTAAGCCAGTTATCTCAAATCCCTTCTTAAAACTCTCTGGATATCCTCCGGAAGCCATAATTACAGTCATGGCTGTCTTATCTGAAAGCTGGATTTCAGGCTGAACTCCCTCAGTACTATCCCATAGGACTTGAAAAAGGTCATTCTCCAGCCTAGGCAGTAGCACCTGGGTCTCTGGGTCTCCAAACCTAGTATTAAACTCTAAGATTTGAGGGCCATTCTCAGTTACCATAAAGCCTATAAAGAGGATACCGTTAAAATTTAACCCTTCCTCTGCCATAGCCTTCTCAATCTTAGGGATTATCTCCTCTTGGATTTGAGTCCTGGTAAAATCCTCAATAAGGGTGTTTGGCGAGTAACAGCCCATGCCTCCTGTGTTTAAGCCCTGGTCTCCATCACCTATTTTCTTGTAGTCTTTGGCAGTTCCTAAAAAGCTCAGCTTCCCATCCACTCCTAGGCAAAAGACCGAAGCCTCATAGCCTTCTAGAAATTCCTCTATGATTATTGAGCTACCTTCGCTGCCGAACATCTCTTCTACTAGGATATCCTTTAATGTATATAGGGCCTCTACTGGAGTCTTGCAGATAACTACTCCCTTGCCAGCACAAAGGCCGTCAGCCTTGATAACCAAAGGATAGGACCAGTCATTGATAGCATCTACCGCCTGGTGGTAGTCGCTATACTCCTCATATCTAGCCGTAGGTAGGCCGTATTTTTCCAAGAAGGTCTTAGAAAAGACTTTAGATCCTTCTAGCTGGGCCGATGCCTTATCTGGACCAAAGATTCTCAGTCCCTGACCTTGAAACTCATCGACTATACCTGCAACCAAGGGACCTTCAGGCCCGACCATGGTCAGGTCTATCTCCTCTTCTTGGGCAAAGGCTAAAAGACCCTGGATATCTTCGGCGGCTATATTCACATTGGTACAATCTATGGAAGTACCAGCGTTACCTGGAGCCACATAGATTTTTAAGTCTTCCTTTGATTGGAGAAGTTTCTTGCAAATCGCATGCTCTCTCGCTCCTGAACCGACAACCAAAACTTTTTTCATCTATATCCCTTTCTTATTAGTGTTTAAAGTGTCTCATGCCTGTAAAGACCATAGCTATACCGGCCTGATCAACGTAGTCGATAATCTCCTGGTCTCTAACTGAACCTCCAGGCTGAATAATCGCAGTTATGCCGGCTTCGTCGAAGGCTTGGATTGAATCAGCAAAGGGGAAAAAGCCATCTGATGCGACAACTGCTCCTCTTGCTCTATCTCCTGCCATATTTAATGCATGGCTACTGGCAAAAAACCTATTTACATCTCCAATTCCCATGCCTATAGTAGCCCCATCTTTCACTATGGCGATGGCGTTGGAATTCAAACACTTGACTGCCTTGTAGGCAAATAATAAATCCTCCATCTCCTCTTGACTAGGCTCTTTTATACTGACTACTTCCAGGTTTTCATATAGGTCATCATCTGACTCTTGGACCAAAAGTCCACCTTGAACCTGAGTATAGACTGGCCTAGGATTTTTCACCCCTATGTCAGCCATCTCTACTACCCTTAAGTTTGGCTTTTGGGCCAAGACTAGTTCAGCCCTCTTTTCAACCTTAGGGGCAATTACTATCTCTAGGAAGATTTCATCCATAGCCTGGGCCAAGTCTAAAGTCAGTGGCTGGTTAATAGCTACAATTCCACCAAAAATTGAGTCTGGATCTCCAGCTATACAGCCCTGATAGGCAGTTAGGATGTCATCTCCACTGCCGATGGCACAGGGGTTAGTGTGTTTGATACCTATGGCTGTTGGCTTGTTAGAAAAGCTTGGCATATAGTTTGCGGCTGCCTCAATATCTCTGATGTTGTTGTAGGAAAGTTCCTTGCCTTGAAGAACTCTCATGGAAGCCAGCTTGCCCTCGTAGCCTGGCTCTAGGTAGAAAGAAGCTTTTTGATGGGGATTTTCCCCATATCTTAAGTCCATCTTTTTATCGTAGTTTAGCACCAAAGTGTCAGGGAACTCATCTTCTTGAAAGTATCTAGAGATAGCTGCGTCGTAGCTAGCCGTTCTCTCAAAGGCTAGCTTAGCCATTTCCTTTTTAAATTCTAGGCTAAAGCCTTTCTTTGCCTCTTGGATTACCCTTTCATACTGGTCTGGCGAGGTGACTATAAGAACATCTTTATAGTTTTTAGCCGCCGCCCTAATCATAGAAGGACCGCCAATATCTATCTTTTCAATTATATCCTCTTCACTGGCATCTGGATCTTTCACCGTTTCTTCAAAGGGGTAGAGGACATTAACCACCATATCGATTGATGGAATGTCATGTTCTTGGATAGTTTTTTCATCTTCTTCCATGCCCCTTCTGTAAAGGAGACCTCCGAATATATAGGGGCTAAGGGTCTTTACTCTACCTCCTAGAATCTCTGGAAACCTAGTAATCTCGGAGGCGTCTATGGCATTAACACCTCCATTTAAAAGGGTTTGGAGGGTACCTCCTGTAGATATTATCTCCCAACCTAGACCTTCAAGGGCCTGGCCCAGGTCTACAACTCCGTCCTTATAGAAGACGGAGATAAGTGCTCTTTTCTTTCCTTGCTTAGACATGACTCCTCCTACTTTCCTTTTAACAATTTTGAAACTACCTTGGGCAAAATAATATGTTCAGCCCTTTGAACCCTCTCTTGGAGGGATTGGGGGCTATCTCCATGGTAGACATTGACTAGCTGGCAGTCGATAACTTCTCCCGTATCTACTCCTGAGTCTACATAGTGAACCGAGGCTCCGGTTACTGGCTCACCAGCCTCTAGGACAGCCTGGTGGACATTGAGCCCGTGCATCCCCATGCCTCCGTGCTTAGGCAGGATAGAGGGATGGAGATTGATAATCCTGCCCTCTAGGGCCTGGACAAAATCTTTGGGAAGTATTCTCATATAGCCGGCTAGGACAACTAGATCCATATCTTCCACTAGGTCTAAGAGCCTGCTATAGTTTTCAGCCTGGCTTAGGTCTAGATGGATGGCCTCAATACCTGCAGACCTGGCCCTCTCTAAGCCGTAGGCTTCTTCCTTATCCGAAACCACCAGTTCTACCTGATAGCCGTCCTGATGGTCAATTAACTTTTGCAAGTTAGACCCTGACCCTGATACCAGGACCGCTACTCTCTTTACAGGCATAGGTCTAGCCCTTCTCCTTTGACT
>CAZFXW010000040.1:3339-11543 GCA_964523385.1 uncultured Peptoniphilaceae bacterium
TAATCTCATATTCAAAGTCTTGAGCCTTTAACGCTTCTTCAACTCCAGCCACTTCCTCTGGATCTAGAATGACCAGAAGTCCAAAGCCCATATTGAAGGTAGAGTACATTTCCTTTTCAGCAACTCCACCCCATTCTCCAATAAGCTTAAAGATTTCCCCAACCTGGTGATCTGATACGTCTACCTTGGCTCCTAAACCTTCTGGCAAGATCCTAGGGATGTTTTCATAGAGACCTCCACCTGTTACGTGGACATAGCCATGGACGTCAGCCACTGCGTTGATAGCCTGGGTATGAGGATGGTAAATGATAGTCGGCTCTAAGAGCTCTTCTCCTAAACTCCTCTCAAGTTTTCCGTACTTCTCCTTTAAATCTAGGTCTAGTTTATCAAAGATAATGTGCCTAATCAGAGAGTAGCCATTTGAATGAACTCCCGATGATGGTAGGGCTAGGATAAGGTCTCCTTCTTTAATCTTTGAGCCGTCGATTATCTTGTCCTTTTCTACAACTCCCACTGCAAATCCAGCCATGTCGTACTCTCCGTCCTCGTAGAAGCCTGGCATTTCCGCAGTTTCGCCGCCAATAAGGGCCATATCTGCTAGGGCACATCCATCAGCTACTCCTTCTACAACCTGGGCCATCTTCTCTGGCTCTAAAACGCCAGTACCGATGTAGTCTAAGAAGAAAAGAGGTTTGGCTCCCTGGCAAATAATGTCGTTAACACACATGGCCACACAATCCTGACCTATGGTATTGTGAATATCCATCATAAAAGCCAGCTTTAATTTTGTCCCAACTCCATCTGTACCCGAAACTAGGACTGGCTCTTTATAATCTTCAACAGGTAGTCTGTAAAGGCCAGAAAAGCCTCCGATAGATGACATTACATTGGTTAAATTAGTTCTTTTTACGATTTCCTTTATCTTTTTTACTTCTTCATAGCCGGCTTCCCTGTCTACACCAGCTGCCTTGTAATCAATAGACATTTATACCTCCAAATTCTCTGGGTATTTGCCATTTAAACACCCTGTGCAAAAACCCGCTGGCTGACCAAAAGCTTCCAGCATCTGGTCAACTCTTATATACTTAAGCGTATCCGCTCCGATAATTTCCCTAATTTCATCTAAATCATGGTCTTCAGCTAACATTTTACCGCTTACAGCCTGGCTGACTCCAATTTTACAGCCAGAAAAGACCATTGGTGAACAAATCCTCACGTGAACAGACTTGGCTCCTGCCTCTCTAAGCATGGTGACTGTTTTTTTCATAGTTGTTCCACGGACAATAGAGTCGTCGACGACGATAACATCCTTGTCCTTGATAACATCGGCAAGGGCATTGTGTTTTATCCTAACCTGGTCAACCCTTCTGCTGGCCTCCTTATCGATAAAGGTTCGACCTATATACCTGTTCTTTACTATGCCCATCCCATAGGGGATTTTAGAACTATCTGCAAAACCAATAGCATAGACCAAACCTGAGTCAGGTGCTCCGATTACCACATCAGCTTCTACTTCCTCCTCAGCTCCCATGGCATAGCCAGCATCCCATCTCATAGCGTAAATACTTTTACCCTTGAGGATAGGCTCAAAAACACAGGCCTTCCTAGATAAGCTAGGAAATAGTTGGGTAGACTTGAGTTGGTGCTTCTGATTGTCAATAATCAGTAGCTCACCAGGGTCTAAGGGCCTAATAAAGGCTCCTCCAACCGAATCAATGGCACAAGTTTCGCTAGCAAATATATAGCCACCGTCCTTGCTGCCGAGATTTAATGATTTGATACCATAACGGTCTCTAATTCCAAAAAACTCATCCCCAGTCATAAGGATTAATGAATAGGCTCCGTGAATTTGCTCTAGGGTCTTGATTAGGGCCTCTTTCATGTTTCCATTGTAGTGGATATTGATTAGCTGGCCGATTATCTCCGTATGGGAGACATTTTCGTAATCAAAGCCTTTTTCATCCACTTGTCTCTTTAAGTCGTCATAATTTAGCAAATAGCCATCAAAGGACAGAGCCATAGCCCCATCTCTGTAGCCTAGTACTTTAGGATTTAACTCATAGTTGGAAAGATCTTTTTGGGATGAGCTTATCCAGCCCATGGCTGTCTCTCCTCTTAAAAGCTTAAGATCTCCTTCGGTTAATACATTGGTGACTAGGCCATGGCCTTTTTTATAGTCAATGTAGCCGTTGAAGTTACTAGCTAAACCACAACCGTACTCTCCCCTATGTTGGAGGGCGTACATACCGTAGTAGGTTAGCATCTGTGCGTTTTCATCGTTTATGCTACAACCAAAGTGTCCACTCATTGATTATCACCTAAAAGCCTATCATCTGCAGCAATTTTATCTGCCATTTCTTTTTTGTATTCAATTAGTTTTTCTGCAATGTTGGAATATTTAATACCGAGAATTTGAAGGGCGAGAATCGCCGCATTTTCTGAACCATTAATAGCAACTGTAGCCACAGGGACTCCTGATGGCATTTGAACAGTGGAAAGAAGAGAATCTAGTCCGTCCATAGTGGAAGATTTAATTGGAAGTCCAATAACAGGCAGGGTGGTAATACCAGCTATAACCCCTGCTAAGTGGGCTGCCTTACCAGCAGCTGCAATAACTACTTCTGAACCGTTTTCGATTAGGCCGCTAGCAAATTTCTGAGCCTCATCTGGCGTCCTATGGGCGGAGATCACCCTCCACTCAACTTCTACACCCCATGATTTTAAAAAGTCTACACATTTTTCAACAACGTCTTTATCCGAAATACTACCCATAACAACTGAAACTTTCATCTGTAGCCCTCCTTTACGTAGGTTAATAATACCAAAAACCCTTGATTTTTACAAGATTCCTGCTAGTTTTAAAAATGCTAGCCTTGTGAACCTTGGTAATCATAGCACCAGTTATGCCTAGGTCATTTAATGTCTTTTCTAGTTGGGCCAACTCCTCATAGTTATCCTCTTCCTGGTTCTGGTTAAGGTGTCCTATCTGGTCCATAAAGCCTTCTCCTCTTAGGTAGTCTTGATAATAAAGGCTCCTTGGCTCTCCAAAGTACAAGAATCCCTTGTGGAGCATTAAAAATGGCTAGGCCTAGGAGAATTAGATAGGCTGACTTCCTAGACATAAGCCAGTAGGTATTCTTTGCCGCTAAGTTGGAAATATCCATATAGGTCATGGGTATATATTTTCTGATTTTGGGGCTGGCAAAAAAATGGCTCTCAATTAACCCCTTTTCTACCTTTAGCTGATTATTATTTTGGCTAAGCTCTTCCCCTCTTTCTGTCGCTTGGTCAGTCCTAGACTCGGGACCACAGGCTGCTAATAGGCTTAGAGTTAAAACCACTAATAATAACTTCTTCACTTCTTTCCTCTTTCTCATGTAGAATATCCTATACCCAATTGTCTAGTTCGATATTAGTTTAATAAATAAAAATACAGAAAACATTCAATTAAATGAATGTACACTTTGAATTAAGGCTAAATATTATTTTATACACTATAATTAGTCATTGACTTAATGAGTTTTTGCTGATATTCTGTAAGAGTAAGAAATAATAAGGGAGGGATTTTCATACTAGTTAAAACACACAGAGTAGTAGCTGCAGGACTAGCCGATAATATCGAAGACCTATATGACATTAAACTAGACAAAGAAAGCTTAGCATGGGGTTCGATCCTACCAGATTATCATCCAATGTTAAGATTTAAAAGACATTACGCAGAAGAATCTCTTGATTTTGTTATAGACAAGGTTGTTTCATTGATTTTCACTGGAAGATTTATCGACATTGAGAATGGAATTTTTTCAGGCATTTCAAATAAAATTCTTTCTAGAAATATTGGAATTATCATTCATTACTTGGCCGACTTTACTTGCAGGCCCCACTATGAAAGGTGGACTTATCTTACAGATCCATTAAGACACATGAGATATGAAAAAGAGCTATGTGAAAAGGCTCAAAATCACAACTTTAATAGACCAGAAGTCTATCCTGTTGAACACGTTATCACTGGAGATGGCAAGTATGAGCTAAGAGAGTCGCTTCGTTCTTTCTTTGAGGACGCTCTCGGAGAATACGGCGAAGGTACTGGTATGGCTAGAGACTTAGATTTTGCCCTAGCATTTTCAACGATTATTTCTATGTACATGCTAGATACTATCAAACAGTACGACCTAGTAGAAGAACTAAGATCCACATTAAATTTAGAGTTTATGCCAAATCCAGTTCTTGGCCTATAATAGAAAAAAGACAAAGCAGCCCAAGGGCTGCTTTTTTGTTGCCTAATTTTTTGTTGCTTACCTGTGAATATTAGTTAACTTACAATCTCTGCCAAACAAGAAAACTGCCCGAAGGCAGTGTTCTTAGAAAAATATATGCATGAATAGGGACCCTATAACTATGGCTACTATTGTCCTCTCAAAGAAAACTACAACTAGTTCCCAAAGCTTTAGAGGAAGCCTTGCTGACATCATCACTACAACAGTTTCTGCAAAGAAAATTATCTGAGCAATTGAAACTGAGACTACTAGGAACCTAGCTCCTGGATCTATATTTGCAACATTATCTGCAATAAGCAAAACTGGTAAAAACATTTCAGCAATACCTACTGGAAAGCTAGGCGCTATTATTGCAGCATCTGGAACCCTCAGCAAAGTTAGAAGAGGTAAAAAAAGCTTGCCTAATAAATCAAATACTGGTGTATTTTCAGCTATTATTAAGGCTATAGTTCCTATGGCTATTAAAGATGTTACAACTTTAGGAATAACCTCCAAGCCTTCAAAAAGGCTTGATTTAACTTCAGAGAAGAAATTAGGTGCAAGAAAAGCTTTTTTACTAGCTCTTTCAATTCCTGTTCTAAATACTCCTCTTTCAGTTTTACCTGTTGCTATTATATCCTCTTTGGTTTGTACCCTTCCATCTAAATATATATTTCTTTTATTCCTAAATGGTGGAATTCTAGCAATTACTCCAGAGACAAACAAGGTCATAATTGATGATAGTAGGTATATTAGGGCAAAATTATTCTCTAGACCAGCAGTACTAATTACCATATAGGCAAATCCAATCGATACTGCCGCAAATCCCGTAGCTACTAAAACCGCTTCTTTTTCGGTATAAACACCTCTTCTGTATAATTTATTCGTTATCAATACTCCTACAGATGACGAAGATACAAAAGACGCTAAAGCATTCACTGCTGCTCTACCCGGTAATTTAAAGACTGGTCGCATAAGTGGTTCCATTAAAGATCCAATAAAGTCAATAACCCCATAGTTAAGTAGGAAAGGCATAAATACTGACGATACAGTTATTATCCAAAACACAGCTACTGCAATATGAGGTATTACCGTTCCTCCTGTAGCAGGTCCGACGATTATCTCAGGCCCCTGAAAATTAGTCGTCGCTGTTAGTGTGTAAAGGAGAGCAAAAACGGCTCCTGTTAAATATAAAACTGGTTGTAAAGGTGAGTCTCCTTCAAAATAATCATGTAAAGCACCCTTCTTGGCTATCCATTTTCCATATACAGAAGCTAAGCCAGTACCTACTACTATTAGAGTAATTCCCCACAAACCAACATTCCCTGCTAAGTTCATTAACCCATTGTAAATAATTCCAAAGGTAATATCTGTCTTATCTCCAACTTTAATGGGAATAAAAAAGACAAAAATAGCAATCAGAGTACAAACTAAGGCTGTAATCTTGCCTTTTTTATCATCCTCAGGGCTCAAAACAAAAGAGTCCAGGACAGGATTATCTTCCAAATCCCAGTCCTTGGAGAGTATCTCTTGTTTGCTTAAGACAGGCCTACTCATTTTTTTCCTGCTTTTCTTTTCTATCAATAGCTAAGACAGATATAAATTCAAAGATAATGTTGGCGGCAAGTAGGGATGTTATTTCAGCCATGTCATACATTGGTGCAACTTCCACAATATCCATACCAACAAAGTTCAATCCAGTTAGTTGTCTAATAATTTCGATAGTCTCTAAGGATGTGTATCCTCCAACTTCTGGAGTACCTGTTGCAGGCGCATATGCTGGATCAACAAAATCAATATCAAAGCTAAGGAAAACTTTGTTGTCTCCAATTATTTCTTTAGCCTTTTTAATTGTCTCTTTAATACCCATTTCATTAACTTTGTAAGATGGAATTAAAGTAAGACCTAAGTCTGCTGCTAATTGAAATTCTCCTTGGTCATAAATTGACCCTCTCATACCAATTTGAACTGATTTGTGTGGATCAATTAATCCTTCTTCAATAGCTCGTCTGAAAGGTGTACCATGGTTGTACTTCTCTCCAAAGACCTCGTCGTTGATGTCTGAGTGGGAGTCGAAGTGTAGAAGTGAAACTGGTCCATGCTTTTTAGCTATAGATCTTAGCTCTCCTAGTGTAATAGAATGGTCTCCACCAATTGCTATTGGTATTGCCCCAGCCTCTACAATCTCGTCAACAAACTCTTCTATTGCAGCGTATGTAGGATGGATGTATCCAGTCACTACGTTTACGTCTCCTAAGTCTGCTCCTTCAAGATAATCTAGAATATTGACTTCGTGAATTGGATGGTTAGTCTTCATCATTACGGAAATATTTCTAATTGCCTGAGGGCCAAACCTAGCTCCTGGTCTATAAGATGTAGCTGTGTCAAAGGGAATCCCATATACTGCAAAATCTAGTCCCTCTGCACTGTCCCTTCTTTCCATTCTCATAAAGTTCCCCGTATTACAGAATCTCGGTGATGCAAATGCTGTTGACGGTCTTTTAACTTCTTTAGTCATGTTGTCCTCCTAAGATTTTTCATTGTCTATGTCTTCACCGACATATATTGCAATAAGATTGCCAATTATTTCCTCTAGGAGAACACACAAGACAAATGGCTATTTTTAGCTATCTATCTTTTTAAACTATTATGTATCTTCATTTTAAACTCAAATAAATCATAAAAAAACGGAAATTTTTCCAAAAATTTTGGAAAAATTTCCGTTTTTTTAAAACTTCATATCTATTCCGAATCTATCTATCTTCTTCCTCAATGTAGATTCATTAATTTTTAACTTCACAGCTAATTCTTTAATACTTCCCACCTCATGGGAGGTCCTTTCTATCAACCTTATCTGATATGCTTCCACAAGCTCCTTGAAAGTTTTATCTCTAATATTCTCAACTCTACTAGAGCTTAAAGATAATCTAACTTCATCTTCTGTAACTTCATCGCCTTCTGAGGTTACTAGTAACCTTTCTATCACATTCTCCAACTCTCGAACATTGCCAGGCCATGAATAATCAAGTAAAAGACTTAAACCCTTTGGAGAAATATTCTTTTCCAAACTATAAAATAAATTTAGCCTTTGAATAAAGAGCTTAATAAGAACAACTATATCTTCCTTTCTTTCTCGTAAAGGAGGTATAGTAATAGGAATAACCTTTAGTCTATAGAACAAATCTTCTCTAAACTTCCCCTCATCTACCATCTCAGCTAAGTTTTGATTTGTGGCAGATATTATTCTTATATCAACCGATTTTCTTTCAGTTGACCCTACAGGCTGAATAGTTCTTTCCTGCATAGTCGTTAAAAGTTTTACTTGAGAAGACAAAGGAAGCTCCGCAATTTCATCTAGAAAAAGCGTACCACCACTAGCCTCTTCAATAAGTCCCTTTTTTCCGCCTTTTACAGCTCCTGTAAAAGATCCTTCGACGTAACCAAAAAGCTCTGATTCAACCAAATTCTCAGGTATAGCTGAGCAATCTACTTTAATAAAAGATTTATCTTTTCTCATAGAAAAATCGTGAATATGTTTAGCAAACATAGTCTTACCGACTCCTGACTCTCCCTCAATAAGTATAGTAGAGTCAACCACTGCTACCTTCTCCCCTAAACTAACAACCCTTTGCATTTTCTTGCTATTATACAGAAGCTGATCTTCTTTAAGATATTCAACTTTATATTTAGAAAGATCTGTTTCCAGCCTATCCCTTTCTAACTTTATTTCTTTCAATTCCCTAGAGAGTCTTTCCAACGCATCTATATCCATTATATAAACGAATACTGCTTCCAACTGGTTTTTTTCAAAGTATGGAACGGCTTTAGCTCTCAAACATCTGCCATTAACCATTTGGGTAATAGTAGTTAACTGATGACTTTCAATAACTTCCAGAGCTACTGAACTAGAAAAAATGCCTGACTCGACTAACTCTGTCATAGGCCTAC
>CAZFXW010000040.1:11553-13334 GCA_964523385.1 uncultured Peptoniphilaceae bacterium
AGTGTGACTCCGGACTTATCAACAATATGAACTCCAACTTCAGCTAACTCTAGGCCGTAATATAAAACCTTATGTTTAATATCACTATTATTGTAATGTAAATTATCCACTAATCCCACTCTTTCCTTCCATACACTAAAAGGACCACCTGGCCCTGCCAGCTGGTCCTGAAATGAATATGTTTGCTTCCCCATTTTATCATATAAGCTATCTTAGGAAAATAACAATTTTGTCAAGCTTGTTTTTACACACATATGAGCAAAATTATTTTTATTATTTATTGACCGAGTTCTTGGTCTACATAGCCTATCATCATGGCCATGCCTTTTTTAAACATTGACTCGTCTAAGGTGAACTTTGGATTATAATGAGGTCAAACTTCTCACTCAAGCTTCTCTGGGTTGTGGAGGAAGAAGAAGGCCTTCTAACTTATCTGCAACTAGGGCTGAAGAAAGTAACCAGGCTGATCCGTTTAATGCCATTACCATAGAAGATAACAGATTGGATAACAACTAAGACTGCTACGGCATTGCTGCTATCCAAAGCCAAATTGAGTTGGCCATGTTTAAATAATTTTCCATAATACACTCTTTATCTTTACTGTGTTTTCGTGATATATGTGTTTTGCCAATTTGGTTTTGTATCACATCGATAAATAGTGCTATACTTTAAGACATTAATTCATCAATTTTTTCTTCAAAAAACTCCATAAAGTCCATGTCTCCAAGTTTGACCTTCTCTGGGTCCATAAAATCAAAGAAGATTTTAAAGAAGTTTACGTTGAGTTGGTTTCCCTCAATAACATAGGTCTGATCGTCAGCTGGTACAAAGTTTACTACTACATCCTCATACCTAGCATCTGGATACTTTTCAACCAGGTGGTCTAAGTTTAACCTCTTAGCTTCTTGGAGCATGTCTTTCATTAGGCCCAGGTCCTCAAGCATCCACATGTTTAAGCTCCAGAATCTAGCTTCGCTAGGACTTGGATGGTTCATAGGCTCTCTATTTTGAACTGCAGATAAGACTCTTCTTACCGCTTCCTCGTCAAAGCCTTCCTTGTAGAAGGTCTTAAGGGCTGGCTTTTCTGCTAGCTCAATAAAGAAAGCATCTGCAACCTTCATCTTATCCTTGTAGCTATCCCAAAAATACTCCATTAATTCGACCACTTCATAATTTACTGTTATTGAATTCATTTTACACCTCTTCTTATTTGTTTTCTTCTAAATACCTAATTGCTACCTGGGCGTAAGCTGCCACGCCAACAGGCATATTATCTTCATTGAAAATTCCCTTAGAGTTATGAAGAGGATAGATTTCTTCTAAACTCTCATCCTTAACTCCAATCATTGTCATTACCCCTGGTACTCTGCTAGAGTATTCAGAGAAATCTTCCGATACGGATACTGAATTGGCTTCGCAAACTGGGAAATCATCGGCTAATTCCTTCAGAAAGCTCTCAAAGTCCTCTGTCAACTGATCATTGTTGTAGTTAACAGCTAAATCTGTCAGGTATTCTACCTCAGCTGAACCTCTAAAGGCCTGGCCTATGTGACTGGCCATTTCTGCCACCCTATCTTTAAGATGTTTCTGGACGTCTTCGTCCTAGGTCCTCATGGTTCCTTGGATTAGGGCTTCACCAGGAACTATATTAGGAGCAGAACCTGCTTCGAACCTACCTGTAGTTAGAACTGGACTGTTGAAGAAGGGCAGTTCCCTCGATACTAACTCTTGGAGAGGCTGTATAATATAGGTTCCTATAAGAGTTGCGTCTACTCCCAGAT
>CAZFXW010000041.1:0-13002 GCA_964523385.1 uncultured Peptoniphilaceae bacterium
AGGATTTGAACCCCCGGCCCCATGGTCCCAAACCACGTGCGCTACCAAACTGCGCCACACCCCGCCTCAAACTCACAAGTAATATTATAACCGATAGAAAAATTTAATGCAAGTTTTTTATGAAGATTCTTTTTAGGGGTATCATTCTTTGTTCCTTAAAGTTCTAAAGAACTATGATATAATGAGCATTGGCAAATGCCAATAATGACAAAGGAGGAAAAATGAACACAAAGACAAAAGATATGGTAATGATGGGGCTTATGATGGCCCTGGTTATTGTGGGTACGATGATTATTCAGATTCCAAGTCCTACCGGTGGCTATATCCACCCAGGCGATGCTTTCATAATGTTATCTGCAGCCACCTTTGGAAGAAGGGGAGGATTCTTAGCAGGGGGAGTTGGTTCTGCCCTAGCGGATTTTCTTTCAGGCTATGGCCACTACGTTCCCTTTACCTTAGTAATCAAGGGCCTAATGGGCTTTGTTATGGGGATGGTTTGCGAGTCCCAGGGCAAGCACTTTAAGTATACATCTGCTAGGACCATCTTCGCTGGTGGCCTGGCAGCAGTCATAATGGTAGTCGGCTACTTCTTTACCGGTTGGTATATGACGGGCTCAGCGGCGGTAGCCCTAGCATCCCTTTGGGGGAATTTAGTCCAAGGATTTGGCGGACTTATTATCTACATAGCTATAGGAGTTGTTATGGACAAGATAGGACTTAAGGATATGTTAAAGTAGGTCCTCGGGATTGATGGTTTTAATCCCTTTTTTTTACTAAATGTAATGGTATAGGTGGTTATATGAATATAGAACAGTTAATCAAAGAGCAAAGGTCTTTTTTTCAGACAAATAAAAGCTTAGACATTAATTATAGAATTGAAAACCTTAAAAAGCTAAAGAAGGCAATCCAGGCCAATGAGGGTCGAATTATGGAAGCCCTTCAGGAGGACTTGAATAAGTCTGATTTTGAAGCCTACACTACAGAAATCGGACTAGTCTACGAAGAGCTGACTTATTTTATTAAAAATCTAAAAAAATGGACCAGGAGAAAGAGGGTAAGTAGCCCTATTCATCAGTTTCCATCTAAGTCCTATATAGACTTCCAGCCCTATGGTGTTAGCCTTATTCTTTCACCTTGGAATTACCCCTTCCAGTTAGCTATGATGCCCCTTATCGGGGCTATTGGTGCTGGCAACACAGCTATCATTAAAATCTCGAAAAAATCAGCCCATACTAGCAAGCTCTTACGTGAAATTATTGGAAATATTTTTTCTAGCTCCTATATCCAAGTCCTAGACCCTAATTTGACCGACAACGAAGAACTCTTGTCCCAAGCCTATGACTATATATTTTTCACTGGAAGCACAAGTGTAGGCAAGTTGGTTATGGAAGCAGCTGCCCAGCACCTAACACCTCTAACCCTAGAGTTAGGAGGCAAGAGTCCCTGTATAGTTGATAAGGATGCAGACATAGAGCTGGCGGCTAAGCGTATAGCTTGGGGGAAGTTTACCAATGCCGGCCAGACTTGTGTGGCTCCAGACTATCTTCTAGTCCACCAGTCGGTTAAGGAAAAATTTACAGAGAAATTAGTCAAGGCCATCGATCAGCTCTATACTTCCAATCCATTGGCCAATGAAGATTATCCAAAAATTATCGATTCCCATCACTTTCATAGGCTGGTAAACCTATTAGAAGGCGAGGAAGTGGCAGCTGGTGGTAAGTGGAGTCAGGAAAAACTAAAAATAGAGCCAACGGTCTTGACTAATGTAGACTTTGACCACAGGATTATGGAAGAAGAAATCTTTGGACCTATCCTGCCCATTCTAACCTACTGGGATATTGGAGAAATAATAACCAGACTTGTGAAAATGTCAACACCCCTAGCTTTATATATTTTTTCCAAGGACCGGTCCCTAATAGAAAGGTTGATTAGGGAAGTTCCCTTTGGTGGAGGCTGTGTCAACGACACCCTAACCCAATTGTCTAATAAGAAGCTTCCTTTCGGTGGTTTAGGAGCCAGTGGACTAGGGTCTTACCACGGTTACAAGAGCTTTCTAACCTTTAGTCATCAAAAGTCTATCTTGGAAAAATCTAATCTTTTAGATCTAGAGCTACGTTATCCTCCTAAAAAGAGTAAGCTAGCCTTGATTAAAAAAATTCTTAAATAACCCTCTATATCAATAAAAAAAGTCCAGCTAATCAGATGATTAGCTGGGCTTTTTTGCACTTCCAGACAACTTAAAGGTCTATCTCTTCATTTCTCTCAAGTTTGCTAGTGGTCATCATTGGGCACATCTTCCCACACATAGAACAAGCAGTGTGGTCCTCAGGTTGGTCCCTGAAAAAGTAATCTCTAGCCTTTTCTTCATCGATAACCAGTTCAAACTGAGACTCCCAGCAAAGGTCCTTCCTATGCTTGCTCATGGCATCGTCCCAACCCCTAGCACCTGGTACTTTCTTAGCCAAGTCTGCTGCATGGCCAGCAATCCTAGATGCGATAATCCCTTCCTTAACATCGGCCAAATTTGGCAGGGCCAAGTGTTCGGCTGGGGTAACATAACAGAGGAAGTCGGCTCCAGCAGCTGCGGCTATAGCTCCACCGATGGCAGCAGTAATGTGGTCGTAGCCTGCAAAGACGTCAGAAACTAAGGGCCCAAGGACATAGAAGGGAGCTCCATGGCAGAGCTTCTTTTGTAGGATCACATTGGCTTCAATCTCATCCATAGTCATATGACCGGGACCTTCGATAATAACTTGGACATTCTTGTGCCAGGCCCTCCTAGTCAGTTCACCAAGCTCTATTAGCTCCATAATCTGAGATGCATCCGTAGAGTCATGGGTAGCCCCAGGCCTTAGTCCATCTCCAAGGGAGATAGTCACGTCGTATTCATAGAGCAAGTCCATCAGCCTGTCAAAGTGCTCATAGAAGGGATTCTCAGCCCCGTTAAGCTCCATCCAGGCATAGAGGAGACCACCGCCACGGCTAACCATGCCGGTAATCCTATCGGAATTCTTGTAGTAATCTACTACTCTAGAAGTAAGTCCAGCGTGGATAGTTAGAAAGTCCACACCATTTTTACAGTGCTCCTCCACCACCTGGAAAAAATCCTCGATCTCCAAATCCTTTAACTTCTTGCCCGAATAACCTAAGATGTCGTACATAGGCACAGTTCCCACTAAGAGGGGAGAGGTCCGGATAAGCTCTGCCCTAAAGTCCTTTGTCGCCCCGTAGTTAGATAAGTCCATAATAGAGTGGGCTCCCAGTTCTTCAGATAGTCGAACCTTGTCCATCTCCTCCTTAGTTTCCCTAACCTGCTCAGATATTCCTAGATTTACATTAATCTTAGTTTTAAGTCCTGCCCCGATGGCGATTCCCTTGTTAGCCTTGTGGTTAATGTTCTTTGGTATAACAATCTGACCTAGGGCCATCTTTTCCAAAAGCTCCTCCCTAGAGATAGCTTCCTTTAAGAGAACCTCCTCCATCTCAGGAGTGACAATATTTTTTCTAGCTGCTTCCATTTGAGTTTTATACACGTTCTAAATCCTCCTTAATCCTTTTCAAGAAACCCTGCCTATTAAGGGGCAGTAAGATAATGGCAGCCAGAATAGATCCAGCGATTGAGCTGATTCCAAAGGCTACCACCATCACCATAGCTCCAGCTTCAGAGCCTAGGACAAGCCTACCAATCCCATAGGCTACCAGTCCTCCAACTAAGCCTGTACCTAAAACTTCTCCAGCTATAGTAGGTAGGATAGCCTTAGTTTTCCTATAGGCCAATCCAGCCAGGACTGCTCCTATAATAGATCCAGGGTAAGCCAAGATAGTTCCCGTGCCCATAGCTACTCTAATAGTCGAAGCCACTATGGCGATAAGGGCTCCATAAAAAGGCCCTAGGATTACTCCCGCCAGCACGTTCATAAGATGTTGGATAGGGTAGGCCTTGGCCCCAGCAATGGGGATATTAAACCATGACAAGGCCACGATAATGGCTGCAAAGATTGCAGCTAGTGTTAATTTTCTAGTATTCATAAATCCTCCTTTGATTTAAGGAGCTTTGGAAATAAAAAAAGATATGCACAAAAACACCGCATATCTCGTCAAGTATTCCCTACGTTGGCATTATCCAAATCAGGTGCGGTCAAGGGGTCAGCCCCTCCTCTCAGCCTGTCTACAAGCTCCCGAATATAATATTATTCGAAAACATACTATTACAGATACTTTAACCTGTCAAATTATTTCTACTCTGGCCTTTGGCCATTTATTAATAATTGTAACTTGCCTTCAGAAAAAACAAATGCTATAACAAACACATCAATAATATTTGATGTGCTAGATAGGAGGTCTTTTCTGGCTACACCAGTTCGGCAGTCTGGGTTTTGATGCCCGCCCTATTCTGTGGCTATGCCCTAGAAAAAACGGGCCTTGGCAAGAGAATAGCCTACTAATCTATGGGTATGTTCAATATAAACTACATAAGCCTCTTGGCCATCAGCACGGTTATCGGAGTGGTCCTATCTCTGTTAACCCCGTCAATTTCAGTAAGGGTAGTGATAATAACTCCCATTATCCTAAGCTGTCTAGAAGTCTGTGAATTGCCCGTTGGCTCCAAAGAAAGGTCCCTAGTCTTGTTAACCGCTTGGGCTATGGCCGTAATACCAGGAACCGCCTGGCAGTCCGACTCACTAACTGGGCCAATTTTGACCAGCTTTTACGGGGGAATCCCAGAGCTGCCAGCCATCGACTTTATGAGCTGGCTAAAGATCTGCTTCCCACCTATTATGCTGATTAGCTTACTGCTGGTAATCGGTGGTTACTTTGTCTTCAAACCACAAATCCCCCTGAGTATGGACAAGACGATTTTCAAAGGCCAGTACATAGACTTACGCCCTGCCAGCCTCCAGGAGAAAGCCACCTTGGTAACTTTGGTTCTTTCCTTTATGTTTTTCCTGACCAGCGGTATTCACAAGATAGCAGATTCAGTCATCTGCCTAATCGGCCTCTTTATTTTGGCGGTTCTCCAGGCTTTAAGTGTAAGAGAAATTTCCACAGGTCTAAACTGGGACCTAGTAATCTTTATGGGAGCAGCCATGGGCTTTAGCCAAATACTCACCACTACAGGAATAGCAGGCCTTCTATCAGATAGGATAGCTGTTCTAATCCAGCCTATAGCGTCAAATAGCTGGCTCTTAGTCTATGTGGTCCTAATAGTATTTTTCGCCTGGAGATTGGTAGATATCGCATCCTTTGTACCAACTATGGCTATCGTTTCATCCGTATCCCTAGAACTTTCCAAAATCTACGGTATTAACCCCTTCCTATGGATACCCCTCCTAAGTTTAGGACTAAATTCTTTCTTCCTGAGCTATTCAAGTGTGTTTGTTCTAGCAGCCGAGGCCAACCTAGGAGAAAGGGGCTGGACGCCAGGCACCTAGCCACTTACGCCACAGTCTATTTTGTGGCTTCAGTACTAGTCATGTTGGTGGCCATACCCTACTGGAAGATGATAGGTTTACTTTAAATAACTAATGTGCTGTAGGATGGGTCGTCTCTGGACCTTCCGCTAGAGTGCGGACGGAGCCGCACTCACTACAAAACCCCATAGCCAATTAAACAAATACTTATGGCTTTTAACCGACAAAATATAAAACAATCGATATTTTTTATAAAGAAGAATTGACTTTAAATTTCTAAGTGTTATAATTTCACGAAAGGTCAAAATATTGGGTGGTAATCCACGCCTAGAAAATATAAAGATGAGGTAATGACAATGAACTTAAGAAATCTATCAGAAAAAGTATATTTTTATTTTTATTACTTTACTAACTTTTTTAGTAAGGCTTTTTCTGATGCCCTGATATCTTAAGAAATTGTTATCCTTTTTTTAAGTATTAGCTCCTTGGAATAAGCCCCAAGGAGCTTTTTTGTATCCTTTTTTAATGAATTTATGCATAAATACCTAAACTTTATTAAAACACTATATTATTAAGGAGACTAGGAATGATAATTAAATTAAAAAGCGATGTAACCCAAGTTGAAGTTGAAGGTCTAATGGACCGAGTAAATAGTTTAGGACTAGTAGCTAGTCAAACAAAGGGTGAGAATTACCAAATCGTCGTTGCCCTAGGAGACAGCTCGAAAATTGATACCAACCTGATAAAGGCCATACCCTTTGTCGATGAAATCCTCAGAGTTCAAGAACCTTACAAGCAAGTAAGCCGCAAATTCCACCCTGAAGACACGATTATTGAGCTGGGAAATGGGACAAAAATTGGTGGAGGTAACTTCCTGCTGATTGCTGGGCCATGTTCAGTAGAAAGTGAAGATCAAATTATTGAAGTAGCGAAAAGGGTCAAGGCTACTGGTGCTACAGTCCTTAGAGGCGGAGCCTACAAACCAAGAACTTCCCCCTACTCCTTCCAAGGCATGGGCGTAGATGGTTTAGAGCTCCTACTTAAGGCCAAGGAAGCCACTGGACTGCCTATCGTTTCAGAAATCATGGAGATAAGCCAGCTAAAGTACTTTGATGAGGTTGATATTCTTCAAGTTGGAGCTAGAAACATGCAAAACTTCGACCTCCTAAAGGCGGTTGGAACCACTAAGAAGCCAATTTTACTTAAGAGAGGTCTTTCAGCAACCTATGAAGAGCTGTTAATGAGCGCGGAATACATTATGTCTGAGGGAAATTCCCAGATTATACTTTGCGAAAGGGGAATTAGAACTTTTGAGACAGAGACTAGAAATACCCTAGACATTACCGCTATACCTTTCTTAAAGGGTAAGACCCACCTACCGGTTATCATAGACCCATCCCATGCGGCAGGCATTAGAGATTTCGTAAAGCCCCTGTCCCTTGCAGGAGTGGGAGCTGGAGTAGACGGTATAATGATAGAGGTTCACAACAACCCATCTATGGCCCTTTGCGACGGTCCCCAATCATTAGAGCCAGACGCTTTCGATCAAGTGGCCCATGAAATACTCGGCCTAAGACAAGCCATAGCCCATCTATGAAAATTGGAATCATTGGCCTAGGCTTAATAGGGGGATCCTTGGCCAAGGCCATAAAAAAATATACCAGCCACCAGGTCTACGGCTATGACATCAATAAGAACTCCTCTTCCAAGGCTCTTGAACAAGGAGCCATTGATGCTATCCTAGACCTGGCCCAGCTGGAAGAGATGGACTTGACCATCCTAGCCCTCAAGCCTGTAGACGCTGTAGATTTTGCGAAAAACCATGGAAAAATGGGCCGAAATTTAATGGATATCTGTGGCATTAAAGGCTATCTATCCGATGAACTTACAGAACTAGCCGAAGAAAAAGGCTACAAGTATATAGGTGGCCATCCTATGGCAGGACGAGAAGTCGGTGGATTTGACAATAGTTTAGAAGATCTTTTTCAAGATAGGTTCTTTATCTTAGTTGACCATCACGGAATTGAGAGTTGGATTTTAGATATGCTAGAGACAGTTGGCTTTAGCCTAACCCACTCTACTTCTCATGACCACGACAGGATAATCGCCTACACATCTCAGCTTTGCCACATTGCCTCTAATGCCATTGTAAAATCCGAGACTAGCGAAGACTACCTAGGCTACTCTGCAGATAGTTTTTTAGACCTAACCCGAGTTGCAAAATTAGACCATAAGATGTGGGCTGAACTATTCCTCTTGAATCGAGAAAATATCCTAGAAGAGGTATCCAATTACATTGGAGCCCTAGAGGAATATAGGGAGGCTTTGGAAAAAGGCGATAAGGAAAACCTAGAAAAACTATTAAAAGAGGGTAATGACCAAAAGGAAAGAATGAATTCTAAGGACAGATAGCCCTAGTAGTTTTAATTTTGATGTTATACAAAGACATAAACAGTTGTTAAGAAAAGGAGAGAGCTAATGAATAAAGATATATGGAATGTAAGAATAAAACCGAGTAAACTAACAGGAAGTATTGACGCTATCTCTTCCAAATCCTATGCCCACCGAGCCCTAATCTTCGCCAGCCTTGGTGTGGAAGAGTCAGTGGTTTACTTCAACAAATCATCTAATGATATCGACGTAACCATAGCCTGTCTTAGGGAACTAGGGGCAAGTATTGAAAGAACAGCCTACGGAGCCAGAGTTTCACCTATTGTGAAAAAAGAGGGGCCAGTAAGGCTAAATTGCGGGGAGAGTGGATCCACCTTGCGCTTCCTCCTACCCTTAGCAGCTGCTATATATGAAGAATGTGAATTTGAAGGAGAAGGACGGCTTCCAGAACGAACTATAGCAGAAATTGTAGAAGTCATGAAGGAAAATGGCGTAGCCTTCGATAGGGAAAGCCTACCACTAAAGACCAGTGGACTATTTTCCTATGACCACTGTTATATTCGAGGAGATATCAGCAGTCAGTATATATCTGGTCTATTGATGACAGGAGCCTATCTGAAAAAGGAATGCGAAATTCACTTAACCACCCAGCTCTATTCAAAGGGCTATGTGGATCTAACCCTAGAGATAATGAGAGAATTTGGCATTGAGGTCCAGGAGGGTGAAAACTCCTACCTAGTTATGCCATCAGAGTTGGTTTCTAGGGACTTAAAAGTAGAGGGAGATTGGTCTAATTCTTCCTTCTTTTTGGTGGCTGGCGCCCTTGGCCAAGGTATAGGCCTAAGAGGCCTAAAAATGGACAGCAGCCAGGGGGACAGGGAAATTCTTTCAATTCTCCAAGATTTTGGAGTCCAAATAAGTATAGAAGATGGGGAAATTAAGGTAGAAACCAAATCAAGAAGGCCGGTAGAAGTGGACGTAAGTCAAATTCCCGATATGGTTCCCATTCTTGCAGTCCTAGCCGCCTCGGTTCAAGGAGGCAAGTCCAAGTTTACCAATGCTGGCCGACTTAGGGACAAGGAAAGCGACCGGCTGACTTCCACCAGCCAGATGATAAATAATCTTGGCGGTAAAGTCATAGAAAAGTCGGACAGCATAGAGGTCATAGGTACAGGTGGCTTAAGTGGGGGCCAGGTGGATTCTTTCAACGACCACCGAATCGTTATGGCCGCTACTATAGCCTCGGTAATTTCCCAGGGAGAAATAAAGATAATAAATGCAAAAGCTGTAGAAAAGTCCTACCCAGACTTTTTTGAGGACTTTGGTCACTTAGGAGGTCAATATGAGATCTAGTTTTGGAAAAAATATAATAACGACAATATTCGGATCATCCCATGGAGAAGCTATCGGAGTCGTAATAGACGGAATGCCCATGGGAGAAGAAATAGACTTAGACGAGTTGGGCGAATTCTTACAGAGAAGGGCCCCTGGTTCTTCTGAATATACGACAAAGCGCAGGGAAGAAGACAAGCCAATCTTTCTAACAGGTCTAGGTGATAATGTAATCAACTCAAATACAATCTGCGCCATTATTAAAAACACAGACACCAGGAGCAAGGACTACGATTTATTCAAAGATATTCCCAGGCCTTCCCACGCCGACGTGGTAGCCAGGGCAAAGTTTGATGGCAAGTTGGATATGAGAGGCTCTGGCCCATTTTCAGCCAGGCTAACCGCCCCTCTTTGTATCGCAGGTGGAATTGCCATTCAAATCCTAGAGAAAAAAGGCATCAGAATAGGAAGCCATATTTCCCAAATAGGACCCTATGCTGACGACCCCTTAGACTTTGTAAATCCTGACATGGATCTGTTAAAGTCGGTGGCTAAAAAGAGGGTTCCTGTAATCAATCAGGAAAAGGAAAGGGAAATTGAAAACTTACTAGAGCAGGTTATTGCTGAAGAAGATTCCCTAGGAGCAGAAATCCAGTGTGTGGCCACAGGAGTTCCTATGGGCCTTGGAGATTTAAACTACGATTCCTTTGAATCTAGACTCGCCGCCCTAGTCTTTGGAGTTCCGGCCACTCGGGGGATTTCTTTCGGTACAGGTACTAAGGCCAGTACCATGAGAGGATCCCAGCATAACGACCCCCTTGTCTATGTAAATGGGGAAATAAGAACCAAGACCAACAATGCTGGTGGCATAGTCGGTGGCATTACCAACGCCATGCCTATAGTTTTCAGGGTCACCATGAAGCCCACCTCTTCTATTTCCCAAAGTCAGGAGTCTATCTCCTTCACCACAGGTGAGAGCGTAGAGCTAAACCTAAAGGGAAGGCATGACCCTTGCGTTGGCTTAAGGGCCCTGCCAATCATAGAGTCCTTGCTAGCCCTAGTCATCTTAGATAGCATGGTAAAGATATGAAAGATTTAAGGGATAAAATCGATAAAATCGACGAAAAAATTATAGAACTCTTTGACCAACGGATGGACCTGGCAAAAGAAGTGGTTGAGGCTAAGATAAAGATTAAAAAGCAGATTTACGATAGCCAAAGGGAAGAAGAGATTATCCTAAAGTTAAAGGAAAAATCCAAGTACCAGCCAGGGATTGAAAGGCTCTACAGGACCATTTTTTCCATCTCCAAATCCCTACAAAGCCAATCCCTGCCTGATACAGACTTTGAAAAAAATTTAATTGAGACCTATGATAATAGAAGAAAGAGCCTGGACCAGGGAAGCTCTGTTGCTGTTGCTGGGCTAAAAGGTTCCTTTGGAGATATATGCGCTAGGAAAATCTTTAAAGATGGAGAGATTTTCTATGGAGAAGACTTTGAATCTGTCTTTAAAAGGGTTAAGGAAGGAGTTTGTGAATTTGGCATCCTCCCAATAGAAAACTCAACCTACGGTTCTGTAAATGAGGTCTACGACCTAATGACCAAGTTTCACTTTTCGATAGTGGCAGAGCACAAATTACTGGTCAACCAGTGCCTCCTGGCAAAAAAAGGAACCAGACTTGAGGATGTTCGCGAAGTAATTTCCCATAACCAAGCCCTAGGCCAATCAAGCGAGTTTTTAAAGGGGAAGAAAGATATTGAGCTAACCCCCTTTAAAAATACTGCCTTAGCAGCAGACCATGTGAAAAATTCAGACCGAAAGGATCTGGCCTGCATTGCAAGCTTAGAGTGTGAGGAAATCTTTGGCCTTAATATCCTGGAAGAAAACATTCAAAACACAGAAATTAACTACACAAGATTTATAGTAATTAGTAAAAACATGGAAGTCTATGAAAATGCCAATAAGATTTCAATTATCTTAGACACTGGCCATAGACCCGGAGCCCTTAACGAAGTTATGATTAAGTTTGCCGCCCTAAATTTAAACTTAACCAAGCTAGAATCTAGACCTATCGCCGGCCGAGACTTTGAATTTATCTTTTACTTTGACTTTGAAGGGTCAATAGGAGATAGTAAAGTAAGAAAACATATGGCTGACTTAATGGAAAACAGTAAGTATTTCTCTTATTTAGGAAACTATGTGGAGGTATAAATGAAATTTGGACTATTAGGAAGAAAGCTAGGACATTCACTTTCCAAAGAGATTCATGGAAAAATAGGTGACTATCAGTATGATCTCTATGAAAGGGAACCAGAGGAAGTAGAAGACTTTATCAAGTCAGATATTCAAGGCTTAAACATAACCATTCCCTACAAGGAAGTGACCATGGAATTTGTAGACCAATTAAGCCAAACGGCTGAGGAAATTGGCTGCATAAACACCCTAGTCAAGAGGGATGGCAAAATCATAGGAGATAACACCGACTACTTTGGCTTTAAATACTTACTAGAGTCTCTAGGCGAAGACTTTACCAAGGCCCTAATCCTAGGCGACGGAGCCAGTTCAAATACAGTGGGAAAGGTTCTAGAAGATAAAGATATTTCCTATATGAAAATATCGAGGAAAAAGCCGCCTTCTTACGAGGACATAGATAAGTTTCAAGATGCTGACCTAGTAATAAATACTACTCCAGTAGGCATGTACCCTAATAATTTAGAGAGACTGGTTAGTATAGAAAATCTGCCCAATGTAAAAGGAGTCTTAGACCTGGTTTACAACCCAGATCTAACAGACCTACTCTTTCAGGGCTTTATCAGGGGTGTACCCTATGGAAATGGAATGGCCATGCTGGTAGGCCAGGCAGTAGAGGCCAAGGCCGTTTTCTTTGACGAAAAGGCAGATTACGAGCTTATTGAGTCAGTAATCGCTGATATGGAAAAAGACAGAAACATAGCCCTTATAGGCATGCCAGGTTCTGGCAAGACCAGCTTGGGCAAGTGGATTGGGAAAAAGATGGGACGTCCCTTTGTAGACATAGATGAGGAAATCCAAAGGCGAGAAAAAATGACTATCCCAGAAATATTTGAAAGCCAGGGAGAAGCCTACTTTAGAGAGGTCGAAAAGGAAGTTCTTAGTAACATATCTAAGGAGAGGGGACAGGTTATCGCCACAGGTGGAGGTATAGTTAAAGACCCGGAAAACCACCTGGCCCTTAAGCAGAACGCTCAAATCTACCATATCAAGAGGGATTTAGAAAAATTAGACAAATCAGGTAGGCCTCTTTCAACAGACCAAAGTGCTGTCCAAAAGCTTTGGGAGGAAAGAAAAGACCTATATGAGGCCTTTGCAGATCAGACCTTTGAAAATGATGGAAGTATAGAAGAATTAGGGGACAAAATAATCCAAGACTTCCTGTCAAATTAAATCACTATTGTAGGGAAGGGCCGTCCCGGATCTTCCGCTTTCCTCTAGGATTCCAACTGTCCTTTACTTTCAGAGCGCGGACGGAACCGCGCTCACTACAACAGTCGTTCCCTACAATCAATCCTTCACACTACCTCCCCTTTTCCTTGTCTACAATTATCGTAGGGAATGGCCATTCCTCGGCCTTCTCCTTAGATTTAGATTAAATTTTAATTATAAAGGGTATACATGAAACATAGAGCGTGTACTTTTCTTACCAGTAGGCTAATCCCTATACCAAATATTGATAACTAACGAAAAATGCTAATGGAAAATAATTATTGTTTACAATAATTATTAAATGAAAGGAGGAAAAGATGAAAAGAATACTTATTATTATGATGGTGGCTGTTATGTTATTTGTAACTGCCTGCGGTGGTCAAACTGCCACAACAACTGAAACAGA
>CAZFXW010000042.1:0-4641 GCA_964523385.1 uncultured Peptoniphilaceae bacterium
AACTCCTGAGATAGTGCCACCAGTACCTACACCGGCGATAAAACCATCTACCTTGCCTAGGTCGGCCAGGATTTCTCGTCCAGTTCCCCTGTAATGGGAAGCAGGGTTCATTAAGTTGTAAAACTGGCCAGCAATTGGAGCTTCCCTTTCTCGGGAAATTTCATTGGCTTTGTTTACAGCCCCTCCCATACCCTCGGATCCAGGTGTTAGGATAACCTCGGCCCCATAAGCCTTCATTAGGGAAATCCTCTCCTTGCTCATAGTCTCTGGCATGGTGATCACAACATTTATTTTTAAGGCCTTGCCAATCATAGCCAGAGCCACACCTGTGTTTCCACTAGTAGGCTCCACAATGGTTCCGCCTTTTTTTACAATACCCCTATCTATTAAATCATTTATCATATAAAAATTCTATCACACACAACAACGGTATTCATATAAAGAGCTGCCCTATCCTTTATAGAACCACTGGGATTAAAACATTCAAGCTTTAGGTAAACTTTCCCACTGCCCTTGCCTAGGTCAACTTCAAGCATAGGAGTGTTTCCGATTAAATCAACTATATTTTTATAAATCATACTACCTCCTGGAATTCCAACTATTTCACTATACTTTACCACATTATTGGTTTTTTGTCGCCTATAGCCAACAAGTATAGGGATTATTCATAGATATAGTTAAAGATAGGTAAAATAAATACAATTTTACTATGAATTGACATGTCAGAACTAGACTTAGTTGATTTTATATATTTATGGCATAAAAAAACTAGGGCCTAGCCCTAGGAGAGTGCAGACAATACTAGCTTTGGAGCCTCCCTCGAATGGTTCCTCACGGCCGCTTGGCCAGTGAATGCCATTCTCGTGAGGGCTCCAAATCATAACTTCTATTATTTAGGACTTTATCTACGTTTTGCTAGGCCATAGCCCTAGCTCTCTAATCCTCTTTTTTAACTCCAAAAAGATCATCGTAAATCTTCTGAGCTTCCTCATGAGTCTTTCCATGCCTCTCTTGAAGCCAACCCATCAGCTTTCTAGTATCGCCTTGCATTTCTAGGAGCTCATCTTCTGTCATTTCACCCCATTTAGCAATGATGGTACCTTTTATTTGCTCCCATTTGCCTTGAATTATATCTTTATTCATAATAACCTCCTCTGTCCCTAAAAACTTATACCCAATAAAGATTTGTTCTAATCAATGCTAAGACTAACCCTAACCTGACCATCTACCACGTTGACAATCTTATTTATTTTTATCAGTTGTAAAATCTCCTGGGTCATAAGCTCTCCTGGAAGGATTAAGGGGATGCCCGGTGGATAGAGCTGAAGGAAGTCTACCACCACTTGCCCCAGGCTATCATCTAAGTCAACCCACTTAGACTTGGAGTTAAAAGCTTGGGCTAGGCTCTGGACCTGCTCAGTTTTTAGCTCCCTATACAGACTTTGAACTGGCGAACTATTTCCAGGCTTTAGACCTTTAATCCCAGCTATAAGCCTTTCAAAGTCTTCAAGAGTGTTTTCAGTTGAGATTACAGCTAGAACCCAGTTGCCATCGTCTAGCTCTGTGTTAACTCCCTTTTCGTAAAGGGCTTGAGCCAACTGGTCACCTCTGTAACCTGGGACTTTAAAGAAGAGTTTGCTCCTATCATAGCCGGCCAGGTCTCTACCACCATCTCCATTATAAACCTCTGCCCCTAGCTTTTCTATCTCAGCTGCTGCCCAATCTCTTAGAGCAAAAGTCTCCTTCCACTTGTCCCGTCCATGATCGTCCATTTCTGCTAAAGCAGCCTCTATAGAGAGCAGGAGGATGTAGGATGGAGAAGAGGTGGTGTATAGGTTAAAAAACTTCCTCAGTCGGTCTAGGGGAATCCTATCTGAGTTTAGGTGAAGAAGGCTGGTGGTTGTCATAGCCGGCAGGCTTTTGTGGGCCGAATGGACCACTATGTCTGCTCCTGACTCTAAAGCTGATAGGTGATGGTCCTCCGTAAAGTGAAAGTGGCCTCCATGAGCTTCGTCTACGATAACTGCAAGGCCAAAACTCTGGCAGACCTTAACTAATTCTCTTAGTCTTAGGCATTGGCCATAGTAGGAAGGATTGGTAAAAACTGCACCCACTATCTCTGGATTTTCCCTAAGGACCTTTTTCAATTCATCGGGGCAAATCCCAGTTAAGAGGGATTTTTCCTGATCGTAGTGGGGGGATATAGTCTCAATATCTAGGTTTTGTAGCATGGCCCCTTGAAAAACAGACCTATGGCTATTTCTTTGAACTAGAATCTTCTCCCCTGGCCTAGCAATTGAAGCGATTGCAGTATAGTTGGCCATAGTTGAACCTCCTACCCCATAAAAACTGGCCTTGGTTCCAAAGAGCTTGGATGCTTGATCCTGGGTCTGGGCCAAGATCTCTTCTGGAGCCTGAAGGTCGTCGGTACCAAAGGTCTCGGTAGTATCTAACTGAGCTAGAAGACTTGGGTCGAAGTATAGATTTTTCCCCTTGTGGCCTGGATAGTGGAAACTGCTTAAATTCTTATCCCTCAACTCTAAAAGTCTTTTATATAAAACTTGTTCCATTCAACTTTCCTTTCCGTCCATTAAAAAACAGCTAATCCAATGGATTAGCTGCCTTAAACTAAGACCCTAAATTTTTTAGCAATAAGTATCCACCCAAGTGAAGTAGTATGTAAACTGGCAAAAACCCCACAAAAAACCTTGTCATTTCAATTGGTTTAAAGGACTTGTGATTTACTAAAAAATATGCAAGAGCTGCAACTATTACCGAGTAGATTAACATGGCCACATCCCCTTTAACAAAAGATCCAATAAAAAGTCCATGAATTATTGCACCACCCCAGTAAAAAACCACCAACAATATGGCAAAGTAAAATGGAAACTCAGTTCTGGTCTTGGGTTTGTTCATAAAGTCCTCCTTTCTAAACACTCACCCTACCCATACCCAATCTAGCTCTTTGATACACTAATATCAAATTATCAGATAATTAGTTAGAGGCTTGTAAAAGTGAGGATGCTATAGATAAGGGAATCTTAGAGAGCCTTATGACTTTAGGCAATCTTTTTCATGCTATAGTAATCAAATTTTCCCTAGTCTATAACTAAGGGTCTGCCTACTAAGGCCTAGAGATTCCGCTGCCCTTGAAATATTGCCATCGTACTCTTCTAATCTATCTTCTATTATCTCCCTC
Organism: uncultured Peptoniphilaceae bacterium; assembly: GCA_964523385.1. Taxonomy (GTDB): domain Bacteria; phylum Bacillota; class Clostridia; order Tissierellales; family Peptoniphilaceae; genus CAZFXW01. The sequence goes on from CAZFXW010000042.1 coordinate 3,200, forward strand.
TCTATTTCCCACATATGTTTGTCTAAGTCTATGTACTCAGACTTTTCAACCTGGGACTGGCTACTTTTCAAAGCCACTTCTTTTTCTAAGATAAAGCTTGGCATCTGGCTAGCCTTGAGCCTACCGTCATCTCCCGACATTATATGTATGTGTTCAACAGCGTGTTGTAGCTCTCTTACATTACCTGGCCAATCATATTTTTTAAAAGCCTCTAATATTTCTTCATCTATAGTCAATGTCTTTTTAAAGTACTTACGGTCATTTTCTTCGACAAACTTTTGCACATAGATGTCAATGTCCTCAATCCTATCCCTTAAGGGTGGGATGGTAAGGGTTACTACTCCAAGCCTGTAGTAAAGGTCTCTCCTAAGCCTGCCTTTTTCTATGGCTTCCTCTGGTGGCACGTTTAAAGCCGAAAGGACTCTAAGGTTTATCTCCTCTTCCTTTGTTTCTCCAATTCGTCTAATCCTCTGAGTCTCAACAGCCCTAAGAATTTTAGCTTGAAGGTTCATAGACATAGAGTTAAGCTCGTCTAAAAATAGAGTTCCCCCGTCAGCTTCCTTAAAAAGTCCTACTGAGTCTACAGCCCCTGTATAGGCTCCTTTTGAAGTACCAAAAAGTAAGGATTCAAGTAGGTTTTCAGGAATAGCTGCACAATTAATAGGCACAAACTTACCCTTGGCCTGAGAAGCGTTATGGATGGACTGGGCAAAGAGTTCTTTGCCCGTGCCTGTTTCTCCATAGATTAGGACATTTGACATGGTTTTAGATGCTTTTTCAGCCATTTTAAGTGTATTTTTAAAAATCCTTGATTCTCCGATCATCTGATCAAAGGTATAAGCTGGGCCATCAGTAACCTCTTCAATCTCGCCTGATGAATGTCGGGAAAAAATATCCCGAATTTCATTAAATCTAGATATATCCTTGGTTAATGTCATTACACCAACCATTTTTCCATCGGAAACTAAAGGATAAGAAGAGGATATGGTTATTATATTTTTACCATGGAGGGTGGTATAGTTTTGCATCATATCTACTACTGCTCTTCTCTCCTCTAATGCTGTTGATGTGGCGGATATATACCTATCTGGTGTATAAACCTGATCTATGTACTGGCCAATAGTTTCTTCCCTAGAGATTTCATCTAGCTCTTCTGTAGCACTATTAATAAGCACAATTCTTCCTTTAATATCTACAATTAGGATACACTCATCTAAAAGATCAAACATCTGAACATAAGCTTCAGGAAAATCTAAATCATTTACTTTAATATAGTTCATCTTACCCTCCTTAGTTAAGACGGTTAGGAGAAATTCCTAACCGTCTAGTCCTAATCTTCTAAATATTTAATATAGTCGCCATAACCCCTTTCTTCCATCTCTTCATAGGGCACAAAATCTAAGGCAGCTCCATTGATACAATACCTTAGACCCCCCTCATCT
>CAZFXW010000042.1:4651-6172 GCA_964523385.1 uncultured Peptoniphilaceae bacterium
CGTGGCCCAAATGAGCGTCTCCTGTCTTTGACTTAACCTCTACCCTATACCTAGCCAAGCTATTATCATCCTTGTAATCAATTGAGTAGGAAGTTATGGGTCTGGTAAAGCTAGGCCAGCCGCATCCAGCGTCGTACTTATCCCTAGATGAAAAAAGTGGTTCTCCCGTAGTCTTGTCTACGTAGATTCCCTTTTCATAAAAATTATCTAAGGGACTAGAAAAAGGCCTTTCTGTTCCTCCCTTTTGAGTCACATCATAGGAAATCTCATCTAACTCTTCCTTAAGCTCTTCATCTGTCTTTGGCTTATACTCCTGATAAAGGGGCTTATCAGCCAAATCTAAATCTATATGACAGTAGCCACCTGGATTCTTTTGAAGGTATTTTTGATGGTATTCCTCTGCCGTCACATAGTTGACCAGAGGCTCAACTTCAACTACTATCTCTTTATCGTAGTCGGCTCTTTTAGAATCTATCATCTCTCTAACCCTTGCTAGGGTTTCTTCAGACTCTGAGTAAATACCCGTCCTATACTGTCGGCCCACATCATTGCCCTGCCTGTTAAGGCTAGTCGGATCAACTATTCTGAAGAAATGGTCGATGATTTCTGTAAGGCTAATCTTATTCTTGTCATATTTCAAACGCAAAACCTCTACGTGGTCTGTGTAGGGAAGTTCCTGATAGCTGGTTTCAACTGTCTTGCCATTAGCATAGCCAACTTCTGTTTCCCCTATTCCATCTAACTTATCAAAATAACCTTCAACACCCCAGAAACACCCTCCTGCCAGGTAGAGTTCTTCTATATCGCTACCACCCATTTTATTTATATCAACTCTGTTATCCTTTACCATTTCTCCTCCTTCTTTCTCGCATCCTGTGATAAGCATAAGCGAGAAAATTATAAGCATTATAATTTTTTTCATTTTACCACCTCTAATACTTATGCCCATTCTAGAAACTTATTAAGCAAGAAATCCCCTCTTGGCAGAGAGGGGATTTTAAAGGAGTAGTTTATAAGATTTATGCATTGGCTAGGTTCTTATCCCTGGTTATTCCAGAAATAATTACCATAGCTAGTGCTGCCACTATTACTGCGATTAGACACGCAAACCACATATTCATCTTTAATACAAATAGTAGCGTTAAGTAAACAAGAGGACCTGATAAGGCTGATGCCACTGCCCCTTGTCTTGTACGTCCTTTCCATAGTACTGCCGCTATTAGTGGAACTGATATAGATGTTCCTAAGCTAGACAGTCCATAATAGAAGAATAAGGATAGGAATTCAGGCGTTCTCATTATAGTCAAAACAAAAACTATTGCTGAAATAACAAGTATAGATATCCTTGTAACTTTAACTATTTTTTCACTGTTAGCCTCTGGGTTCATTGTCTTATAGTATATATCGTTTCCAACGGCCTGAGCCATAACTAGGATCATAGACTGAACCGTAGATAACATGGCTCCAAAGATACCGACCATCATAAAGACTGATAAAATTACCGGTAAAAAGTCAATTGCT
>CAZFXW010000042.1:6182-12841 GCA_964523385.1 uncultured Peptoniphilaceae bacterium
AACCTGATAAGTACAGAGTGTTATAGGCTACTGTAAGAATTAGTACAGAGATTAAGAATTTTCCAATAGTCTTAGAGCTTGTATCTTGTATACTCATAAACCTTGAACTCAAATAAGGCTGAGATACAAACATTATCAGCTGGTAAGCAAAGATACCTATTACACCTTCTATTGGGAAGATCGCATCTGGTCCTCTTTCTTGGAAGATGTTAAGCATGGCAGGATCTATTTCTGCTAGCTTTGTCTCAATACCATTTAGTCCTCCAACCGCCTTTAAAGCTACAACAACTAATCCCACAGATAAGAAAAGCATTGGTATACCTTGGGCAACTGATGTCCAAAGAGCTGATCTAAGTCCACCTGTAGCTGAATATATGGCAACAATAGCAGTAAAGATAAAGACTGCCCATACAAAGGGAATACCTGTAAATTGCTGTAAAACTACTGCTGCTCCCTTAAACTGAGCTACCAATGGGAATAAGTATGATATACAAATAGCAATAGCTATTATCAATCTAAGTGCGTCTGATTCATAGGATTGGCCTAGGTAATCCGGTATAGTCAAAGATCCCATCTGCTCTGACTGTTTTCTCATAGGTCTCATTAGAGCTATAGCCGGGAAAACCATTCCAGGAATGATAGCAATAACTATCCAATAGTAGGGCCACCCTACAGAGGCCATCATGCCCGGTTCTCCCATAAAGGCCGCAGCTGATACTGATCCTGTTACATAGGAGAAGGCCAGAACCATTGGGCCAGCGCCCCTACCACCTAAGTAATATTCCTCATCAAGGTCTCCAGGACCTTCTTGAACTTCTCTCATGGCTCTAATTGCTAAAAGTGCCATAACTGCAACGAAAATTACAAAGACGAAAGTGGAGACTGTCTGTAAACTAAAGCCAAACAATTCTTTCCCAACCATTAGTTATCCTCCCTTTCCTCTCTACTCATATATATCAGGATAGCGATAACGGATACAACCGTTACCGCCACCTGAAGACCAATCATAATTTGCCAAGTCTTCATTTTTATTTCCCCTTTCGGGTATTTATTTACCCGTTAATAATATTGTGCTCTGGTCCGTATGGGAATTTAGTGATGTTCTCAATAGTTCCATCGTAGTTAACTACAAGAATGTCATGCTCCCTGTATCCACCAGCTCCTGGTTGTCCTTCTGGAATCATGATCATTGGCTCCATAGAAACTACCATACCTGGCTCAAGCACTGTATCTATATCTTCTCTAAGCTCTAGGCCTGCTTCTCTACCGTAGTAGTGAGATAGGATTCCAAATGAGTGACCGTATCCAAATGATCTCTTGCTCAGTAGGCCGTACTCGTTAAATATTTTGTTTAGCTCGTGACAAATTTCACTACAAACTGCCCCAGGCTTAATTAGCTCTAGGCCTGCTTCGTGAACTTCAACGTTAATTTCCCAATACTTTAGGTGGTCGTCGCCAACCCAGTCTAGGAACATGGTTCTCTCTAGAGCTGTGTAGTATCCGTGTAGCATGGCGAATGAGTTATGGGACAGGATATCTCCAGGCCTAACCTTTCTGGTAGTTGCCCAGTTGTGAGCTCCATCTGTGTTAACTCCTGACTGGAACCAAATCCAAGTATCTCTAAGGTCGATTTGTGGGTGAAGTTCTGCAATCTTGTGAGTCATTGCCTCAACACCAGCTAGGGCTACTTCATACTCAGTGATTCCGTCTTTAATAGTGTTAAATACTGCTTCTCCACCGACGTCAGCTACTGCTGCCCCATCCTTAATAAAATCGATTTCTTCTTGAGACTTAATCATTCTAAATCTCATACACTGCTCTCCAACGTCTACAAACTTGTAGTTGTCAAAGTAGTCGTCTAGGGCTTTCTTTAAATCTAGGGATACTTCGTCAAACTCGATTCCAATTACGCCTTTTTTAACTCCAGCGTCGTTTAGTACTTTTTGTACTGTGTAGTAGAAGTTGTCTCTCTTCCAGTCTGTGTAGACTATGTTGTCTTGGTAAGATCTTCTCCAAGGCATTCCACCGTCGATATTAGCTGAAATCGTAGTGTGAGTATCCTGAGTGATTACCAGTCCGTACTCTCTACCGAAGTCTGTATATAAGTATTCTGAATAGTAGCAAATATTTTGGTAGGAGGTGAATAGAACTGCGTCGATTCCCTGCTCGCCCATATACTTCCTTAGTTTGCCTATTCTATTTTCCATCTCTTCTTTAGAAAATACTGGTTTAAACTTTTCCCCGTTCTCTAAATGTTTAATTCTTTCCATATCTTCGATTCTTTGTACCATTTTACTTACCCCTTTCAATTTTTAATTTTATTATTTTGTTCTTCACCAACATATAGCGCAAGTTGCTTACCAAGTGTCGGCTTTTTGGCATAATGGCTATTTTAAGCCATTTATACAAAATTCAACATTTTTTCACTTGTGAAATCCGTAAAGTTTTTTTGCTAATGCTAAGTTTTTTGCAAAAAACAGACAAGTTTTTTGCTATTTTCTAGCCTTTGCATTATTTCCCAGCTTGTAATAAAATAGGATAAGAGAATATTAAACGATGAAGACATCCAGTAAGGATTTTCCGGATCCCGAATTACACTGTTGGAGTTTAAATTTAGCGAGATTAGCTAGCAGAGGCCCTGTGCGAAGAAAGGTGGTACCACGATTAATCGTCCTTTCATCCACGGGATTTTTTTATTTTAAGGAGGATATATGAATATACTAGATGAGTTAAAAGAGAGAGGTTATTTTGAACAAGCTACCTTTGAAGACGAGTTAAGAGAGCTTTTTGATGAGGAAAGGGTTAAATTTTATATAGGCTTTGATGCAACTGCCGATTCCCTAACCATAGGCCACTTTATTCAGATTATGGTTATGATGAGGATGCAAAAAGCCGGTCATATTCCAGTAGCCCTTCTGGGAGCTGGAACTACCATGGTCGGTGACCCTTCAGGCAGGACTGATATGAGGCAAATGATGACTGAGGAGACTATTAACCACAACGCTGCTTGTTTTGAAAAGCAGATGAGAAGGTTCCTAGACTTTGAAGATGGCAATGGCATGATTTTAAACAACGCAGATTGGTTGTTAGACCTTGAGCTACTGCCCTTTTTAAGAGAAATAGGCCCCCACTTTACCATCAACAATATGATTTCTATGGACGCCTATGAGTCTAGACTCCAAGAGGGTTTGACCTATCTAGAGTTCTCCTACCTACTCCTCCAGTCCTATGATTACCTCCACCTTTATAGAGAACATGGGGTAAAGTTACAGGTTGGCGGTAGCGACCAGTGGTCAAATATTCTAGGAGGCTACGATCTAGTCAGAAGAATCGAAAAGGACAAGGTCTACGCAATGACCTTTAGCCTCTTAACTACAGCTGACGGAGAAAAGATGGGCAAGTCTATGGACGGAGCTATCTGGCTTGATGAAGAAAAAACTTCACCCTACCAGCTTTTCCAGTATATGAGAAACGTAGACGACAGGGACGTGGAGAAGTTCCTGCTAATGCTAACCTTCCTTCCTACAGAAGAATGTAAGAAGTTAGGATCCCTAGAGGGAGTGGAAATCAACAAGGCTAAAGAAAAACTAGCCTATGAAGTTACCAAGATTATCCACGGAGAAGAGGCTGCGGATAAGGCTCTAGAAGCTGCCCAAGCTCTATTTACCGCAGGCAAGTCTAGTGACAACATGCCATCAACAGAGATGGCCAAGGCAGATTTTGAAGAAGGAGTAGGCTTATTAAACCTGCTTACTAGCCTAGGCCTATCCCAATCTAATGGTGAGGCTAGAAGGCTAATCCAGCAAGGTGGGGTCCGCCTAAATGACGAGCAAATCACTGATCCATCAACTACAGTTACCATGGGCTTCTTCCCAGAGGGAGAACTTATTATCAGAAGGGGAAGAAGGACCTACCACAGAGTCACTCTAGCTTAAGGAGGTAGCATGACAGAAGGCTGTGAAACAGTATTTGTCGATAAGGAAAAAGTAGAGAAAATAAAATCTAAAATGAAATCGCCAGGACTCTTGGAAGACCTGGCTAATTTTTACAAGGTCTTTGGAGACCAAACTAGGGTTAGGATTCTCCACGTCCTTTCACTTGAAGAAATCTGTGTTTGCGACATAGCTGCTCTCTTGGATATGAGCCAATCGGCCATTTCCCACCAGCTAAGGCTCTTAAAGAAAAATAGGCTGGTAAAGAGCAGAAGGGAAGGGAAGATGGTCTACTATAGCCTAGATGACGAGCACATCGAGGAGATACTGGCTATGGGAGTGGAGCATTTGAGCCACGATTAGAATTAAGTAAAAACTAACCCACTTTTGATTGGACTAAAAAAGAAAACCCCAGGCGCTAGCCTGGGTTTTTTGTATTCTACATTATTAACCTTTAAAGTTGTAAATCGGTCTAATATGGTGGGTTAAATCTACTGTATCTCTAATATTTCTCTTGATTTCTTCCTTAGGCTTGTAGGCCATTGGTGCTTCGTCTAAGGTTCTTGGTCCTAAGGTTGAGGTATAGACTCCTTCCATTGAGTCTTTAAACTCGTCGATACAAAGTTCTCCCCTAGCCTGGGTCCTACTTAGAACCCTACCTGCCCCATGGGGTGCTGAGAAGTTCCAATCTTCATTGCCCTTACCTATTCCGATTAAGGATCCATCTCTCATGTTTAGAGGAATAAGAACTCTTTCCCCGTCTTTTGCTGAGATTGCTCCCTTTCTAACTATCATAGTCTCGTGGTCGATATAGTTGTGGATAGTCTCCCAAGAGTTATAGTCTGATAGGCGCTTTTTAAAGTAGCCTCCTAAGATTAGTTCGGCAATTTTCTCCCTATTGTAACTGGCATATTCCTGGGCGATCTTCATGTCATCCAGATATTCTTGGGCTAGCTTTCCTTCTAGGTAGCATAGGTCCCTCGGATAGTCTCTCTTTTCAGGGTCCTGCTTACAGCTTTGAATAGCCTTGTTCTGATAGATGGATGCGATTTGATGGCCTAGGTTTCTAGAACCGGTGTGAATTACTAGGAAAACTTCTCCATTATCACACTGACCTAGCTCGATAAAGTGGTTTCCGCCTCCGAGAGTTCCAATTGACTTCTCGAACCTATCCTTATTTCTTAAACTTCTGTAGATATGAATATTTTGAATGTCTGGATAGGAAAACTTCTTTCTCCTATGAATATCCTTACCTGATGGGATTCTTCTCTTTACGATATCGTCGAATTTGGCCAGGTCTATATCTACCTTGCCTAGTTCTACTGTCAGCATACCACAGCCAATATCTACTCCAACTAGGTTTGGCACTATCTTGTCTCCTAAGTCGGCGGTAAATCCAATTACACATCCCATACCTGCGTGACAATCTGGCATAATCCTGATTTTTGATCCCTTAGTGAATTTTTGATTTAAAAGATTTTCTACCTGGGAAACTGTGGTGTCATCCACATTGTCGGTAAAAATTTTAGCTTCATTATATTTTCCTTTTACTACCATTTCATACCCCCTTCAGCATCTGCTGATTTGTCCAATGTAATACTCTTCAATATCTTTACAATGTAAGGTGCATAAAAATACCTAGGACATCTACCGATGTCCTAGGTCCTTCATATCCTATATGCTTGTATTATAGCATGGAATTGCTATTTTCTCAACTCTTTCGGTTTGATCCCCTATTGCAGAGCTAACTTAGTCTGGAAGTTTTTCCAGGTAATGAATTTAGTTTTATTATAATAATGGAAGAGCCCATCAATCCCTTGTCCAAGGATTGATGGGCTCCAATAAATAAGAGTCATCTATTCACTGGTTCCTGGGTTGATGCCTAGGAGCTCTAGCTCTTCATCAGTCAACTCTCTGTACCAGCCTTCTTCAAGCCTCGGGTCTAATTCTATAGGGCCCATGGCTACCCTCTTTAATTCAACAACTTCCATGCCTATGGCCTGAAACATTCTTTTAACCTGGTGGTACCTGCCTTCAACTATGGAAACTTTACATGTAGACAGTCTACCCCTAGATAAGATCTCCAACTTGGCTGGTAAGGTTGGCTTTTCATCACCTATATCCAGGCCCTCTTCAAACTTCTCAATATCCGCTCCTGTAGGTCTGCCATCCACATGGGCTATGTAGGTTTTCCAGACCTCTCTCCTAGGGGATGTAAGAGCGTGGGTAAGTTTGCCGTCATTGGTCATAAGGAGAAGGCCTGTAGTATCTAAATCTAGCCTTCCAACTGGATGAGGCTCGAAAATCAAGTCTTCTTCTTCGAGAATTTCCACCACTGTCCTATGCTCTGAGTCTTCTGTTGAACTGATAAAGCCTTTAGGCTTGTTGAGCATTAGATAGATATGTTCTCTGTACCGGACAGGGACTCCCCTGATTACAACTTCGTCAGAGTAGGCGTCGATATTAATCTTTCCCTGGTTTTCAACCTGGCCATTTACTGTCACCTCGCCGGCCCTAATCATCTTATTTACTTCTTTCCTGGTCCCAAAGCCCATATTTGCAAGGACCCTATCTAATCTCATTATCTTTTTCATCAACATCCTTGTCCTTCTTAGATAAGTTCACTTTATCTCTTATAGTCTCTCTTGCTGTCTTTTCATCAAATCCACCAAGACCACTTTTTTTACCAGCAGTTCTAGCCCTATACTTTCTTATTGCCCAGCGAAT
>CAZFXW010000043.1:0-11475 GCA_964523385.1 uncultured Peptoniphilaceae bacterium
CCTACTATTTTTAATAGTTCCATCGACCTTTGGTGGATATCTTCTTCTACTTGATAGAATTTACTGGTCCTAAAAATAGATGAAAAAACCCCGTAATCAGCACTTGAGTTCATGCCAACCTTAATGTTTTCAAGGGCTGTTAACTCCTTAAAGAGTCTAATATTTTGAAAGGTCCTAGCTACACCTAAGTTTGTAATTACGTGGGGCTCATAAGTTCCGGTTAGTAAATTGAAAAGTGTGGTCTTGCCCGCGCCGTTAGGCCCAATCAAGCCAACCAAGGAGTTTTCTTCTATAGCGATGCTTACGTCACTTACGGCAGCTAGTCCACCGAAGTTTTTAGTCAACTTCTTTGTCTCTAAAATATACATCTACTCCTCCTTCTTTCCAATAATATTCGATAGCTTAAACTCCCTAGTCCCCAAGAGGCCTTCCGGTCTAAAGACCATTATAGCTACCAGAATTATTCCGTATAGGATCATCCTAATATCTGAGAAAGACTGGAGGAAGTAGTTAATAATCCCCATAAGTGTACCAGCTAAGACAGACCCTGTATAGGAACCCATTCCCCCAAAGACCACCGTTACCAAGATATCGATAGACTTGGTAAATGAGAACATATTAGGTTTAATAACATAGAATGTCATGGCATAAAGGCTTCCTGCCAGTGAAGCTACAATTGCTCCTAGGGAAAAGGCCAATATCTTAAATTTTGTGGTATTTAAGCCCATAGAATCTGCTGCAATCTCATCTTCCCTAATGGAAATACAAGCCCTACCATATGCTGACCTGGTAAAGTTAATCAAGATAACCGATGTTATAACCAAGAGAATATAAACTAGTCTCCATCCAGCTAGCTTAGGAAGGACCAGGCCGGCCGCACCATTTGTAATTTTAATATTCTGAATAAGAATTCTAATAGTCTCTCCAAAGCCTAGGGTAGCTATTGCCAGATAATCTCCCCTAAGTCTTAGTGTTGGGATTGCAATTATTAGGGCAGCTATCATACTGATAAGCATGCCTAGTACCATACCCACTCCTATCCAGAGAGGACTTTCTCCTCTATTTAAAATCACTATACCCGAAGCATAGGCTCCAATGGCCATAAATCCTGCATGACCTAGTGAAAACTGGCCGGTAACTCCGATAATTAAATTTAGACCCATGGCTAACATAATGTTAATGCCAATTGTCAACATAACCGTCTGAATTACATTGTTAATCATGCCGATTCTTGTCATTATTTCAAAGACTAGGTAAAGTCCAATGATGAGGAAAAGCCAGATAGCATTAAGTTTGTTGAATAATGTCTTTTTCATTAAACCTTCTCCTTATCTCCCTTGCCTAAAAGCCCATTGGGCTTGACGATTAGTATGATTATTAAAATCAGATATACTACAGCATCCTTATACAGAGAACTTCCATAGCCTGCTACCAGGGCTTCGATTACCCCGATTAGAATTCCTCCTATCATGGCTCCAGGTATAATCCCGATTCCACCGAAAACCGCGGCTATGAAGGCTTTCATTCCAGGAACCATTCCCATAAGTGGATTTATGGCATTGTAGTACATGCCAACTAAAACTCCAGCAGCTCCTGCCAAGGCTGATCCTAGTGCAAAGGTAAAGGAAATAGTCCTGTTTACGTCTATTCCCATAAGCCTGGCTGCATCTGGATCCCTAGATACAGCTCTCATAGCCCTGCCCATTTTAGTCTTATTTACTATTAAGGTTAGGGCAATCATCAGAAGGATGTTCACCACTAAAATTGTAATTTGTAGATAGGAAATTTGGACTCCACCAAATTTTAAAACTCCGTTTGACAATAGGTTGGGAAATGCTCTTGGGCTAGTGCCCATAACTTTTTGTGTGGTGGCTTCAATAAAGAAACTTACCCCTATGGCAGTTATTAGTACTGCAATCCTAGTCGAATTTCTCAAGGGTTTATAGGCAATCCTCTCAATTACAACTCCTAGGATTGCACAAAAAACCATGGCTACCAGAATTGTGGGCACAAAGCCCATGCCTGTTCTCGATGCGAAGATAAAGCCTGCATAAGCTCCAACCATGTAAATATCTCCATGGGCAAAGTTTATTAACTGTATGATTCCATAAATCATCGTATAACCTAGGGCAATCAGGGCGTATATGCTTCCCATAGAAAGGCCGTTGATGATTTGCTGAATAAATTGACTCATATTTTCTCCTTTTTCTCTCATTAAACAAGAAAATAGGAGAACTGGGTTCTCCTATTTTATCTTAATTTGCTGGGCTGATAGTCTCTGCTCCAGATTGTACTCCGTCAACTAGGTCAACTACGATTACGTCCTTGATTGGGCTGTGAGTTTCATCAAAAGTAAACTCTCCAGTTACACCGTCAAAGGTCATAGCTGCAATAGTTTCGGATAGATTAGCAACATCTTTGCCTTCATTAATCGCATCGATTAATAGGTTAGTTGAGTCAAAAGCTAGGGCTGCAAACATTGCAGGTGCTTCATTGTACTCAGCCTCGTAAGCATCGATGAAAGCTTGAAGCTTGTCACTAGCGTCTACTGTTGTGTAAGCTGTAGTGAACTTTACATCGTTCAGGTTAGCTGCTCCAGCTAGTTCGATTAAGCTTTCTGAGTCAAATCCGTCTGCTCCAAGAATAACAGCATCGATACCAGCTTCTCTTGCCTGCTTAATGATTAGGCCAGCTTCGTTGTAGTAACCAGCAATGTAAAGAGAGTCAAAGTCTTGACCAGCGATATTGGTAAGAACTGATGAAAAATCAGTGTCTCCAGCTACATAGTATTCCTTAGCAACTATCTCTCCGCCTAGCTTTGTGAACTGAGCATCAAAAGCCTCTTCAAGGCCCTTAGCATAGTCACTAGCTGAGTCAGTTAGAATAACTACCTTATCATCGCCTAGTACGTCAACAGCATATTGAGCCATTCCAGCACCTTGGTATGAGTCCTCAAAACATACTCTAAACACGTTAGCGTATGGCTGACCGTCAGCCTTTAGAGTGATATTGTTTTGAGTTGCTGAAGGTGAGATTACAACCTTACCTGCGTCGTCTAGTACTTGGTAGGATGCAGCACTTGCACCTGAAGTAGATGGCCCAATAACACCAACTGCGTCTTCTCCTGCGATTACGTTAGCAATAGTTACCGCTTCTGCTGAGTCTGACTTGTTGTCGTATTCCTTAGCAAGGAACTTCTCATAACCTGCTGCTTCATTAGCAAGTTTGATAGCAAGTCTTGAACCCTTTAGCTCAGCGTTACCGTAGTCTGCAACTTCTCCAGTTTGCTCATAGTGAAGTGCGATTGTGTAGGTTTCTTCGCCATCTGCTGTAGGCTCTGTTGCATCAGAAGCCGCTTCGGTTTCCGTAGCTCCATCTTCTACTACTGCTTGTTCTGTTGTAGTTCCACTGTCGCCACAAGCCACTAGGACAAATACCAGTGACAGGGCTAGTAAAAATACTAATAATTTTCTGTACATTTTTTCCCTCCTATTATAATGTGACATTTTCATTATAGTCGATTTTCTAGGTAAATGCAATCCTTTAGCCAGCTTTACCGGTAAACCGGCGTGGACTCATCTTCAATATCTAAGTCCTTCAAAGAAAGGACCAAAATAGCCATATCGTCGTCATTTTCACCCCAATTAAAGTCGACTACATCACCAACGACATTCTCCACAATATCTCCATCTCTCATCACAGAGTTAATAAACCTATTCATACCAAACTCTACACCTTCTATATTTGTGGCCTCTGTAAATCCATCTGTATAGAAAACCAACTTACTAGTAGGCTCTAACTCTTGGACATACTCCTTGTAGCGCATATCCTTAAAAACATCAGATATTGGAGACCCTGTAGCCCTTAGTACCTTATAGTCCTCTCCGTTTTTCAAGACTGGAGCACAGTTGTGTCCGGCATTTGAATATGTAAAGGTCATGTCTTCCCTATTATAGACCCCATAAAAAATTGAAAAATACCGATCATAGCCAAGATCCAGCTCGCTAAACCTCTCTCTGAGTTCATAGAGTAGAGTGGCTGGGTCAGTATAGGCATAGTGAGATAAAATACTGGCCACATTTTGCTTAATAAACATGGTCAGCATAGAGGCACCTACCCCATGGCCTACTACGTCACAGATATAGACACCGGTGTGGCTATCATCAATTTTCACAACATCAAAAAGATCTCCTGATAATTGTTCAGAAGGTTCGTAAAAATAATCTACCTGAAGATTTCCATGAAGTCCCTTCTTTGGAAGTAAGCTCTTTTGAACCCTAGTGGCAAAGTTAAGCTCATCCCTCATTCGCCTATTAGCCTTAATCAAAACCTTCTTGGCCTGGTTCTCTTGGCTAATATCTCTAAAGACCTCAACGGCAGCTACCACTTCTCCGTCCTTTAAAACAGGTGAAGATTTAACGGAGAAATCCCTGCCCTTAAAACTGATTTCCTTCATAAAGTTTATGCTAGTAAGCAGTGTCATAAGAGATATTGACTGAGGAACAAAGGCTTGGCCAATGTTTAAATCTCTTTCAAAACTAGCTTGGCCCAGCTCCTCCATCTCACAATCCCTTCTCATGGCTGGATTGGCAAAGATAACCTTGCCCTCTGAATCAACTACCCTGACCCAGTCAGTCATGGCTTCCAAAACCTGCATGTTAAGGCCACAAACCGCTAATGATTTGCTGTCCTTACCTTCACATAATCTCAATGCCATCGCCTCCTTCTAAAAGGGTGGCCTAGGTCCGAAAAACTGATAGTAGTCCACCTTTAGCCTGCCATTGTAAAACTTCCTCTTCCTATCTGCCTTCTTTCCATAGTAGTCTTCAAAATCCTCAAATGATGTAAGAACATAGGAAGACCAAGTAGGCAGTCTCCTCATCGTCCTACCCAGATTAGTATAAAGATCCCTAATTTCCCTAGTCATACCCATTCTCTCACCATAGGGCGGATTGGAAATTAAAACTCCATAATTGTCCATTAACTTAAGGTTTTTAGCATCCATAATACTAAAATTAATATCCTCTAAAACACCTGCGTTTTCAGCGTTGGATCTGGACCTTTCTATTCCCCACTTGTCTATATCTGAACCTCTGATGTCTAAGTCAAAGCTGTAGTCTACAGCCTCCATAGCCTTAACTCTCTCTTCTCTGTGAAGGTCTTTCATATAGGCATTATAATGGATAAAGTCAAAATCCCTCTCTATACCTGGGGCTATATTTCTGGCAATCATGGCTGCTTCAATCGGTATGGTTCCAGAACCACAAAATGGATCTACTAAAGTCCTGTCCTTATTCCAATAAGACAGTTGGACTAGAGCTGCTGCCATAGTCTCCTTAAGAGGAGCATCTCCTGCCCTGTCCCTATAACCCCTTAAATGAAGGCCAACTCCACTGGTATCTAGGGTTAAAGTCACTATATCTGAGTGAAGCTCAACTTCCAGCTTAAACCTGGCCCCATCTTCTTTAAACCACTTAATACCTGTCTTTTCACTTAAGCTATCAACAATAGCCTTTTTGGTTATAGACTGGGAGTCGGAGATACTAAAGAGCTTAGACTTGTAGGATCTACCTTGGACTGGAAATTCGCCACCAGCAGGAATTAGCTCTCCCCAATCAAAGCCTTTAACTCCTTGATACAACTCCTCAAAAGTCTGAGCTGGAAATTCTGCAAGTTTTACATAAACCCTTTCACATGACCTTAGCCACAAGTTCAACCGAACTATATCCCTAGCACTACCCTCTAATTCAAGCCTCCGATCCTGAACCTTAATATCGCTGTAGCCCAGACCTTCTAGCTCCCTCCTAACTATAGCTTCATGGCCGAAGTTAACGGCCAAAATAATATTATATTTTTTTGATGGAGAAAAGTAATTCATAATCATCTTACTAGGCTATGCCTAGCCCACCTTACCTTCCTAATTTATTCTAATTTTACTAAAGTATCTATTTTTTTATACAAGATTAAGTATATCATATCCTTCGCAAGAAATTATTCCATATATTGTATACTTCCCCCAGCCCAGCTATCTCTAGTCTATCAATTGTGTTAAAATCCCTATAGGAGGTTATTATGGAATTAACAAAGGCTCAAAGAGAAGCTTCTCTTCACCTTGAAGGCCCAGCCCTAGTCTTGGCAGTGCCTGGAGCTGGGAAAACAACTGTGCTTTTAGAGAGAATAAAAAACTTAATAGAGGTCCACAAAGTAAGAGGGGACAAAATCCTATCAATCACCTTTTCCAAGGCCCAGGCTGAAGATATGAAGGCTAGATTTTCAAAGATGAACTCAGATGGCCATAGGCCACATTTTTCTACCATCCATGCCTTTGCCTACCATATACTTAGGGCCCATATGGCCCAAAGTCAAAAGAACCTAACTCTGATTGAAGGCCCGGGCCAGTATAATAAATACTCTCTCCTTAGACAGCTCTACCGTTCCCAACACTCGTCTTTTATTCAAGAAGATGAAGTTGACGAGTTCTTTAAAGTCTACGGTTATCTAAAAAACACCATGACCGAACCAAAAGAATATTTAAAGAACCACCGGGTAGAAGTTAGGGCTTTTGAACAACTATATAAGGCCTACGAAAGCCACAAAAAAGAAAACCATTTTATCGACTTTGAAGATATGCTAACCTTAAGCTATCAAATACTAAAAACCGATGAAAAAATCCTAAAGAGGATAAGGACTGCTTTTCACTTTGTCCAAGTAGACGAGGCCCAGGATAATTCTAAAATCCAAACAGAGATAATCAAGCTAATAGCCCAGCCTGAAAACAACCTCTTTATGGTTGCCGACGATGACCAATCAATTTACGGATTTAGAGGAGCCCAGCCCAATGAGCTCCTAGACTTTAGGAAGAACTATGAAAATGGTAAGCTTTTCTTTATGGAGGAAAACTTTCGCTCCTATAAGGATGTGGTGACAGCAGCCAACTACTTTATCAAAACTAATGTCCATAGATATGAAAAAACCATATCGACTACCAAGGGCTTTGAAGAGCCACTGGTCCTGGCCAAGGCTAAAAACGTCCAAGCTCAAAGCACTTATCTGGTGGATAGGGTTAAGAAAGAACTAATTGAAGATCCGAGTAGGGAGATTGCCATCCTCTACCGGAACAATATTTCCAGCCTACCAATTATGGACACATTTCTCAGGGAAGGCATCAGCTTTTACAATAAGGATAACCGCAGATCTTACCTATCCCACTTTGTAGTAGAGGATATCCTCAACATTCTAAAGCTAGCTCAAGATATGACCGATCCCAGCCTCTATGAAAAAGTTTACTACAAGCTCAACTCCTATCTGCGCAAGGACTATCTTAACTACCTAGGCCAGATGGGAGCTGGAGAAACTGTCTTTGACGCTATTTTAGAATTTCCTCAGCTCAAAGACTACCAGGTAGATAAAATACTAGACTTAAAAAATTCCTTTAACTCGATGAAAACCATGAAGATTGAGCGAGCTATCAGCCATATAGACCTAAGTATAGGCTATGGCCAGTGGCTAGAGGAAAGGGTTAAAAAATTTGGCAGTGGCGGTCAAAGTCCCGTTATTATCCTAGAAGCCCTTAAAGCAATATCTAAAGGATTAACAAGGGTAGAAGAGCTAGAAGAAAAGATTGATTACTTGAAAAACCTTAGAACTTCTAAAGGACCAGGAGAGGTGACTCTCTCAACTATCCACTCTTCTAAAGGCTTAGAGTTTGACTCAGTCTATATTATTGATTTAATCCAAGGGGAGTTTCCATCTGAATATGCCAGGGAAAATAGCCCTATCGACGAGACCATGGCTATGGAAGAGGAAAGAAGACTCTTTTACGTAGCCATGACAAGGGCTAGAAAAAAATTGACTCTATTGACCCTAAAAAGCAGAAATGGCGAAAGGGTAGACCCTTCGCCATTCTTTAAAAGTATTCAAAATCTAAAAATTTAATGTACAACATCTGAAACAGCTCGGTTCAAAACAGGAACCAGCTGTTTTTTTCTTGATAGGAGGCCCTGAACCTTAAAGCCACCTTCTGACAAGCTACCATCAAAGGCTTCTGCCAGCTCCCTACCGAATTTTCCGCTAACTAAAACCCAAGAAAACTCTTGGAAGATATCGGTAAGCATAACGACAAAGGAGTCCTCTCCATTTCTTATCCTGATTTCCTCCATGGTCGCCAATAGGTCTTCTCTAATGTCCTCCAGATTTTCCATGTCCATAGTAAAAATCTGAGTAACTCTAACCCTTTTACCTTCTATAGCAAAGGTCTTAACGTCCCCTTCTAATAAATCCCTAGGGCTTCTCCCTTCCAGGCTAGTTCCCTTCCTGAACATCTTCTTGGCAAATTCAGCTGGGTCAATGTCGGCAATTTTGCTAATCCTCTCTAATACCATCTTATCGGTTTCTGTAGTAGTAGGAGATTTAAAGTATAGGGTATCGGAAATAATAGCTGCTGCCAATAGGCCAGCTGTCTGTCTGGTAGGCATAATCCCCTGTTCAAAAAACATCTTAGAGATTATTGTGCCAGTGGAACCAACTGGCTCATTTCTAAAGTAGACTGGCCCTTCAGTTGATACATTGGCTACTCTGTGGTGGTCGATTATCTCGACAATTTCCGCTTCTTCAATATCATCAATAGACTGATTTTTTTCGTTGTGGTCGACTAGGACCAACTTCTTCTTTTCATTGGTTATAAGGTGGTACCTTGAGACTGTACCCACTACCTTGTTACTATGGTCTAGGACTGGGTAAGATCTATACCTGGTCTTTGTCATAACACCTTCAGCATCCTCTATAAAGTCATCTTGGGAAAAATAGACCAAGTCATTTTCCGACATTACATAGGATATGGGAACTGAAAGGGGTAAAAGCCTAGCTGCCATGAAGGTGGGATTCTCTGTAGAAATTATTGTTATATTCTTTTCAGCTGCTTCTTCAAGGATATCATCACCAACAGAAAAGCCCCCAGTTACAATAAGCATAGAAACATTCTTTTTCAAAGCGTCCCTTTGAGCATCAGGCCTATTTCCAATAATAACTATGTCGTCTTCGGCAATCATATCATCTACATATTCTGGATCCATAGCATAGACAGTCATCTTGCCGCTTAGCTCCTTCGGATCTTCCGGTAGATGTATATAAGAGCCGGATAGGACCTCAAGGATATTTCCAATAGGAGTGTTAGACCTCTTTAATATCCTATCATCCCATACTTCCATATAGGTATTGTTAATATCAGACAAGCTAACCATTCCTATAAGTTTTTCTTCCCAGTCTATTATGGGAAGACTTTGAACATTCTCCCGCTGAATCAAAGATAAGGCTTTGTGAAGGGAAATATCCTTAGAAACGCTAACTGCCTTATCCCAGTCCATGTCCCTAACTTGGGGCTTCATACTCTCTTTAAGTCTAGGTTCTTCAACGTCAAAATACTCAAGAACAAACTTTGTCTCTCTATTTATATCACCCAGGCGGATTGCCTCCGCATCAACACCTTCTCTTCTCCTCTTAAGCTCCTGATAGGCTAGAGCCGAGCAGATTGAGTCGGTGTCTGGGTTCTTGTGTCCAGTAATATATAACTTTTCCATATTCCACCTCACCTATATTATACTCTATGAATCTTCAGTTAAAAAGAATATATAAACATTTAGTCCTAGGCTAGCCTACATCCTAATAATCTCATAGATATTTGTAGCCAGGCTAATTATATCCATATCGTTCCTATAGGCCAGATAAGTTGACTTCCACTCTGGGTAAAACTTATCCTTATATCCCTTAAGACCCTTGAATTTGTAAATCCGATTTCCATACCTATAAATTAAGTTCATGGCCTTAGACTGAAGGCCTGAATAGGATTTATCCCCCACTCCAGCCAAAGGCGCCATACCTAGATAAAAGGTCTTATATCCCTTTTCCTTAGCCTCTTCAAAGAGTTTTAGAAGTAGCATTTCCATAAGGCTAGGCTCTTCGTTGTCAGAATCATATCTCATCAAATCTACGGTATAGTAATCAGAGTTCTTTAGGTCGGGTACATTGGCAAAGGATAGAATCTTTCCATCAGAATCTTTTACCAGAGCTAGCTTGGTTTTGTTAAGATAGTTTCTGTCAAAGGCTCCAAGGGAATAAGCCATTTCGTCTCTAGTACCTAGCCAGCTATCAGAGATAACTTCAAGTTCATCTAGAAGTGAGTCGGAATGGGGAGGCTCAGTTATTTCAAAAGAGTAACCATTGTTGTCAAAGGCATTCCTAATCTTCCTTAGGTTCTTTTTCTTCTTACCATCTAGGTTAAAGTCCTGGATATTTAAGTACGCTGACTCACCTAACTTTTGAATCTTAAAGCCCTGGTTAATATAGTACTTTAGATAATCCTCTTCCACCTCATAAAAGGCCAAGTCCATTCCTCTTTCCTTGGACATATCTATAAGTTGGCCTATGGCATTCTCAAAGCTAGATTCCTGACCAATAGGATCTCCTAGGACTAGAATCGTATCCCTATAGGGTCTATACATCATTAAAACGTCCTTTTCTTCATTGATAAAGAGCATCTTGTCTCTCATATAGTATAGGTAGGTGAAGTGGTTCATCCCATACTTGTCGGTGAATTCCTCAAAATTTTCCATATCCTCTTGGCTAGGACTGGCAAAGGCCATATAATCTCCTCCTTGTCTAGCTATTAAATATAGGATTAGGCCTAAAACGACTAAGAATCCTAGGATTATAGCCAAATTCTCTACCATCCAAGGCAGGCCCATGGGACTGCTATCTTTCAAAAAGTTAACCTTATGGGAAAAATTATAAACCCCAACTGCAAATACCATAGTCAATCCGACCAAGGCCAGGGTCCGCCATAACATCTTCCTGTTAATCTGAATGTTATAGATGTCAAAATAGCTCCTGTTTCTGTAGAGAATTCCACCTACTATGGCAAGAAAAATTGCCTCCTCTACATCAAAACCTTTTATTAACATTAGGCCAGTAGCTAAAAGCAGAAGAACTAAAGCAATCCTATAGGAGGAATAAACTCCCTTCCATATACCCTTACTTAGAACTATAAGCAAAAAGCCAATCATAACAGAACTTACCCGGCTCATGTCAATTAAGACTCTGGGGATTAAATAGTTAAGAAGCCTAAGTCTCTCAGCTATACCTGGAGTCAATGCGGAGCTAATTATCAGCAAGCCAGTTAAGGCTAGGAGAATTGCCAAGGCTTTAATCACATGACTAGCTTTTATCCCCTTCCAAATCCACCTTAACTTTTTTCCAAAGTAAAGGCCAAAAGCTATTACCCATGGCAGAAAATAATAATAAAGCCTAAAAAGTATGAGAACAGCTAAGAGTTTGTCCTTCTGGCCACCAAAATGTCCTACCAAATAAACCGCTGCCAATTCAAAAGACCCTAAACCTCCGGGTATAAAGGAAATTACTCCTACTAAAACAGAAAGAAGATAAACTATAAGTCCTTGATAAAAACTTAATCCAGTCTTAAAG
>CAZFXW010000043.1:11485-12516 GCA_964523385.1 uncultured Peptoniphilaceae bacterium
GGAGAAATAACCTGCCGTTAACAGCCAATCAATTAATGAAACTGCAATTAAACGTCCCTTAACAGACATAGGCAAGTAATAGATTGGGGTCTTAGAAGCTAATTTTTCCTTAAAATGACCTTCAGTTAAAACCAAAGGCAATATCAAAAAAATCAAGACATAAGCGGGTAGGGCCAAGCTGGCAAGCTTATAGGCTAAGCTATAGTCTCCAATAAAAATAGCAAGGGGAGCTAGCAAGAACAAACCCGTCAAACCTACAAAAGGCAGGCTTAGACAGTGTTTGGTAATTACATCTCCTTCAACTCCTTCTGCCTTAAGCATATCGCTCCTAATCTTTATTCCACTTAAACCTCCAAGGCCAACAAGGTTATTAAAGCCATTAGCGGTAAAGGCTATTCTGTAGGCATCTAAAAATCCTAGACTTTCATTAAAATAAGACCCCAGTACTAAGTCGTAAATAAATGGAAAGGAAAAGATAAGGATGCCTAGGAACATAAGGCCGTAACTTTCTAAGACTGGCAAGGACTTAGCCACACCTAGCAATTGGCTTAAAGAATAGCCCTTAAGCTCCCTATAGAGGAAGATTGTAAAGGGTAGAAAGAACACTCCTGTACCAATCTTTATTATTATATTTTTGTGTTCCCTTATGAATCCCATAGGCCCTCCTTTATGTATCTTGACTAGATTATATCAAAAAGTCCCCATCTGTTTATTAAGATTTGATAGAACTTCTAAAAAAAGCAGGCCTGGTTAGGCCTGCCTCAATCCTTATTTTGCTTTAATTTAATCTAATTTATTTCCACAATTGGTACAGAACTTAGCTCCAGCTGGATTTTCATGACCACAGTTTGGACAGAAATTGCCTTTTTCTGGTTTCTTAGTACCACAGTTAGTACAGAAATTGCCTGTATTTTCTGTTCCACACTCAGGACAAGTCCATAAATCTCGACTTGCCTGTCCTTGCTCAGTCCCAGCCTGACTCTCAGCCTTATGCTTTTCTTCATCCATCTTCATTTGTTCTACGTTGGCTC
>CAZFXW010000044.1:0-1441 GCA_964523385.1 uncultured Peptoniphilaceae bacterium
AGAGCCACAATCTGGCGCCCTAACCAACTAGGCCACACCCACCTCGAATGCTTAATAAGTATACCAAGACTTTACATATCTGTCAAATCTTTCTTACATTTTCTTAAGCAAGAGTCAAAAATTACTAGGTGCACCTCTCGGGCACTGTTATAGTATACTCCCTCTTTATTTTAATGTCAAGGATTTTTTGGACTTTTCTTTTGTAAAGATTACAGGATCTAAATATTGGGTATAAGATTATGTAAAGAATTAATAAAAGGAGGATCCATGGCATATATAAGTGTACAAGATTGTTCGAAATTTTATCAAATGGGAGAAACTAAAATCATCGCCAATGACAAGGTTTCCTTTGACATAGAGAAGGGAGAACTGGTAATAATTGTAGGCCCTTCAGGAGCAGGTAAATCCACCGTACTAAATATTTTAGGCGGCATGGATAGAAGCGACGAAGGGTCTATCCTAGTAGACGGTAAGAATATAGCTCGGCTTACGGATAGGGAAATGACCAGATACAGAAGAGATGATGTAGGCTTCGTCTTTCAATTTTACAACCTAATACCCAACCTAACGGCTCTGGAAAATGTAGAGCTAGCCTCCCAAATTGTTGAGGACCATCTGGATCCTGTTGAGGTTTTAAAGTCCGTCGGCCTAGAGGACAGGATAAACAACTTTCCAGCCCAGCTATCAGGCGGAGAGCAGCAAAGAGTGGCCATAGCTAGGGCCCTGGCAAAAAATCCTAAACTCCTCCTCTGTGACGAACCCACAGGAGCCCTAGATTACCAAACTGGTAAGTCTGTTCTCAAGCTCCTTCAGAAAACATCTAGCGAAACCGGCACTACAGTCGTAATCATCACCCACAACAACGCTATTACACCTATTGCAGACAGGGTAATTGA
This sequence comes from uncultured Peptoniphilaceae bacterium, assembly GCA_964523385.1. Taxonomy (GTDB): domain Bacteria; phylum Bacillota; class Clostridia; order Tissierellales; family Peptoniphilaceae; genus CAZFXW01. The sequence continues at coordinate 897 of CAZFXW010000044.1, forward strand.
AATCAACGATTCAAAAACGAGAAGTATCACCATCAACGAAACCCCTCAGGATATAGAAGACATGGAGTGGTAGTATGAATAAGGCAATATTAAAAAACATACTTATGGAATTTAAGGGCTCTATAACTAGAACCCTCTCCATCCTAATCATGGTTGCCTTAGGAGCCATGGCCATAGTGGGCCTGGCCATAACTGGACCTTCTATGAGGCTCACCATTGATCAAAAGATGGAAAAAGAAAAAATGCCTGATATAAGAGTAACATCTACTTACAACCTAGACCTAGAAGACGGTTTTGCTATAGAAAAAGCCCAAGGTATAGAAGATATTGAATACGCCCACCAACTAGACGTCTCTTTTGGCGAAAAAGATACCCTCCTTAGACTCGAGGAACTAAGTAAATACCCCAACTATCAAGTAATAGAAGGCCGTTTACCAAAAGAGTCTGGAGAAATCGCCATAGACCAGGACCTAATAGATACTGATGTAGAAATTGGCCAAACTCTTAGCTTTCGCCTAGCTAACTCAGATCCTATAGAGGACCAA
>CAZFXW010000044.1:1451-11869 GCA_964523385.1 uncultured Peptoniphilaceae bacterium
TAGGCAGGGTTCGTTCCCCTGAATACATGACCCGGTCTCAGAAAGGTAGGTCCCTAATGGGCAAAGGAGACTTAGATGGCTTTGGCCTTATCTTAAAAGAAGACTTTAACCTAAAGGACTATGGGGTAGCTAGGATCTTCGTAAGCGGTGCCAGGGATTTAGGAGTAAGCTCTCCCGAGTATGAAGAACTGGTTAGCAAAACAGCCCTAGAAATAGAAAAAAATCTCAAAGGCCGACCTGAAAAAAAGCTTAAGGGGATAGAGGCAGATGCTAAAGAGGATATCAGTAAGGGAGAAGCAGACCTAGCCGATGCCAAAGACCAGCTATCCCAAGCTGAAATAGATTTAGAGAAAGCTAGGGCTGACCTAGACCAAGGCTATGAGGATTATTATAAGGGCAAGGATGAGTATGAAGTCGAGATAGCCAAGGCTAAAACTGACCTAGACCAGGCTAGAGCCGACCTAGACTCAGGCAAGGCCCAACTAGATCAGGGATGGATAGACTATGACAAAGGCTTAAACACCTTTAGGACTGAGATTTCAGCTGGAGAAAGAAAACTAGAAAGCTCTCGAAAAGAACTTGATAGCTCAAGAAATACCTTAGAAGTCAATCAAAGGAAGTATGACGAAGGTAAAGCCACCTTTGATAAAGAGACCAAAGAACCTAGGGAGGAGCTGGCCAAGGCCAAAAACCTACTAGACAAGTCTAAGACTGAGCTTGAAAATGCCCAGGCCCAGTACGAGCAAGGGCTGGCTGACTTTGAAAGTGAAATCAAAAAAGCCAAGGAAGAGATAGCTGCCAACGAAAAACTAATGGCCCAGACCAAGGAAGAACTAGACCAGTCCGAGATTAAAATCTCCCAAGGAGAGAAAGAACTCCCCGCAGGCTGGGAAAGTTATCGGGTAGCTAAAGAAGAGCTAGACTCTAAGCTACCAGCTTTAGAAGCCAGCCTAGCTAACCTTCAAGGCCAGCAAGCAGAGCTGGACTCAGCAAAGGCCCAAGTTCAAGCTGGAATTTCCGCTTTAGACTCAGCCCTAGGCCAGGCTCAAGCTTCAAAGGATCAAATCCAAGGCCAAATTACCAGCCTTGAAGGTCAACTGGCTAATCCAGAACTTACTGAGGCAGAAAAGGCTGATATACAAAGCCAAATTTCAAATCTCCAAAGCCAGGTTCCAGGCCTAGATAGCCAAATCCAAGCCAGCCTGGCAGAAAAAAGCCAGCTCCAAGCACAATTAGAAGGTCTAAATTCATCCCAATCCCAACTAGATGGAGGATGGGCCCAGTATAAAGAAGGAAGGGCCGCCTATGATGCCGGTGCTGCTGTGCTCAGTGAGACAAAATCTAAGCTAGAGGCAACTGAAGCAGAGCTTGTGGCTGGCAAGGAGACCTTGAGAGCTGGCAGAACAGAATACGAAAAGGGTCTAGCCAAGTTAGAAGAGGCCAAGCAGACCCTTCCCCTTAAAGAAGAGGAAGGGAAAAAGAAACTAGAAGCTAGCAAGGCCCAGTTAGACCAAGGCCAAAAAGAATACGACGCTGGCCTAGCTGAGTATGAAAAATCCTACCAGCTCTTTGTCCAGAAAACCAAGCCCGAAGAAGACAAACTAAGGGCTGCCAAGACTAAGCTAGACCAAGGCTGGCAAGCCTACTATTACGGGGAAAGTCAATATAAAGAGGGCCTAGAGACTCTAGCTGCCGAAAGACTTTCCGGCCAAAAGGAATTAGATCAAGCCCTTGCCACCCTTGAAAAGAGTCAAAGGGATTATGACATAGGCCTGGCAGACTACCAGGATGGCCAAGCTACTTACGAAAGGGAAAAGGCCCAAGGTAAAAAAGACCTCCAAGAAGCCTATAATAAGCTCCTTGACGGTGAAAAAGAATACCAAGATGGCCTGGCCGAATATGAAGATGAGAAATCCCAAGCTCAAGTAGACATAGACAAGGGAGAAAAAGATATAGCCGATGCTAAGGAAACCCTTACTAAACTAGTCCTACCTTCATATAAATCAACAGGAGCCTACAAAGATTATGCAGTCTACATGTACACCGACTCCTCTAAAAGTATGGACAGGCTCTCCTTTATCTTCCCCGGCTTCTTCTTTGCCATAGCCATGCTGGTCACCTTGACCACCATGAGTAGGATGGTTGATGAAGAAAGAACCCAAATCGGAACTATGGAAGCCCTAGGCTATAGCAGCTTTCAAACTGGAAATAAGTACAGAATCTACGGCCTAATCCCTTCCATTATAGGAGCATTTTTAGGAGTAGCCCTAGGCTATACGTTAATATCACCTATGATATTTAGGGCTTACACATCTGGCTTCCTATTAAGGGAGCAGCTTCTGACAAGCTATCCCGGAATTATTCTAGTAGCAGTAGTCACCAGCATAGGCCTGGTAATGGCGGTTATCGAGTACACCCTGAGAAAGACAAACAGGGAAAACCCAGCCCAGCTGATGAGGCCCAAGCCTCCTAAGGAAGGCTCAAGGATTTTCCTTGAGAGACTCACTTTCCTCTGGCGGAGAATGTCCTTCTTCCAAAAGGTTACAGCTAGAAATATCTTTAGATACAAGGCTAGAATGCTTATGACCTTAATAGGAGTGGCAGGATGTACTGCCCTGATGTTTATGGGCTTTGGCATTAAAGATTCAATCGTAGCCATCTCCCCTAACCAATATAAGAACATCATTCATTACGACCTAGCTCTAGTTTACAATCCAGATTCTAAGGATCTGGAACAGCTAGATAAGACCTTGGCTGAGCAAACTGGTGCCAGGACTCTACCGGTTGTCTTTCAGTCAGGAGACGTAAAGATTGAAGGTAAAAACGATCAAACCCTATCCATTATCACCCTCACCGACGAAAACTACCCAGATTTTGTCAGCCTTAGGGAAAGAGCCAGCGGAAAAGAACTTAACCTTGAGGATGGTGTAGTAATTAGCGAAAAGCTGGCTACCATGATGAATCTCAAGACAGGTGATAACTTAGTAATAGAGGATGAGGATGGCATTGAAAGAAGCTTCCCTATTGGAGGAGTAACAGAAAATTACATCTCCCACTACATCTACTTAAGCCCTAAGTTCCACAAGGAAATATATAGGGAAGAGGCCAAGAACAACGCCTATTTAATAGACTTTGAAGATGGTACAGAGGTGGGAGCCATATCTTCCATGTTGATGAAGGAAAAAGCTACCATGGCTGTTATTGACCACAATAAGAGCAACTACTCGATAAATGAGCTCCTGAATAGCTTGAACATAGTAGTCCTTGTTCTTATAAGTATATCTATGGTCCTTGCAGTGGTAGTACTCTACAATCTAACCAACATCAACATATCTGAGAGGATTAGAGAACTGTCCACCATCAAGGTCTTAGGTTTTTACCCAGGCGAAGTAACTAGTTATGTCTACAGGGAGACCTTGGTCCTTTCAGTCATAGGCATCTTTATTGGCTTTGGCCTAGGTAGAATCCTTCACCTAAGTATTATTACCACCATGGCCCCTGATGTTATTATGATGGTACCAAGGGTTAAGTGGACCAACTTCTTCCTATCAGCTGCTATAACCATAGCCATATCTCTGGCAGTAATGGTTATTATGCATATCAAGCTGATGAGGGTAGATATGGTTGAAGCCATGAAGGCAATCGAATAAAATAAAAAATCGGTAGTTGGTCTCCAACCGCCGATTTTTCATGCTTATTAATAAATTTTAATCCTTAAGGTACTTTCCCATCCAATTGACTATTTCCTCTAATCTCTCTTTCCTATTTTTAGGCTTGCCACTTCTGGACAAGTCGTGATTATCCCCCTCAAAGATTACCATCCTAGTCTTAACCCCATGCCTGATTAAAGCGGTATACATCTGCTGGGCCTGTTCTAAGGGACACCTGTAATCCTGGTCCGAGTGAATAATCAAAGTAGGAGTTTTAACCTGATTAGCATATTTAAGAGGGGATAGGTCCCACATCTTATCTAAATCCTCCCAAGGATCGGTTCCGCACTGGTCCTGGCCAAAGAAATAACCTATATCAGAAGTTCCATAAAAAGAAATCCAGTTGGAAATAGACCTTTGGGTTACTGCAGCCTTAAACCGATTTGTGTGGCCAACAATCCAATTGGTCATAAAGCCACCATAGGAACCACCCATAAGCCCTAGCCTATCCTGGTCTACCGAATATCTCTTGATAACTTCATCGGTTAGAGCCATCAAATCAGAATAATCCATACTTCCATAAATTCCTCTTATATCACTATAGTCATTTCCCCTACCGTCAGAACCCCTTGGGTTCATAAAGAAGACGTAATAGCCCTGACTAGCTAGCATCTGCATTTCATGGTGGTAGGCTGTTCCAAAAACTGTCTTAGGCCCTCCATGGATAGTTAAAATCCCAGGGGCATTTTCAGCCTTGTCAGGCACCAACACATAGCCAATATGCTCGGCCCCATCATTTTCAAATTCAAAGCTTTGGACCTCGAACTGAGCCTTGGGAAATTCTGAGTTAATCCCAGTCAGTCTTTGGGCCTGGCCATCTAGGATTAAATAAAGCTCTTGGGCCCTATCCTCAGTTAGGCCAAGGGCATAAATCTCATCTCCCACCTGGATAAAGTCATCAATGCTCTCCATAGAGGCCACTTCCTCCTTGGATATAACATCGTAGAGAACGCTCCGATCTACTATAGTGGCCAAGGCCAAGAGCCTATCACCCGAATCCAAAAGTCCAGCAGCTCTCTGGCGGAGATCTGAGTTAACCGTATTGCCAAAGTTTCCTAAGGACTCAAAAATCTTTTCTCCACCTAGCTTATAAAGAGCCGAATCCTGGTTAATCCCATAGTCAGCCTGGCCCTCCTCTGGGTCATTGGCCATGTAGTAAACCTGGTCACCAAAGTAATCAAAGGCTCCAAGGCCGGCTTTGGCCAGAAGCTGCTCCTTCTCCATAGTCTTAAGATCTAGTTGGTATAGGTCTGATTTGTAATCAGGCAAGGGCTGGCGACTAGATGATGAGTATAGAGCCAGGCTCTTTTCAGGGTTGACTTTAAAACTACCTAACTCCTCGTAGTCTCCAGTGATAGCTGAAATTTCCCCATCTAAATTTAGAATCCCTAGTTTCTTTACCTTTCCCTCTAGATAACCTTGACCGTTAAACCAGAAGGGATAGTGATCAAAGACCATGAAGGTCTTCTTTTCCTCATCTTTTTCACAGTAGACAACTAAAAATGAATCCTCTGCTATCGGCTCTATCTGGCTCAGGCTCTTGCCTTTTATTCTAAAGAGCTCAAGGTCCTCCCTGCCATCATAATACCTGTATACTTCCTCTTTTTCATCATCTGCCGACTTGTAAACTATCCCTTGTTTGTAGGGGGCGTAAAGTCCTGAAAAATCAGAGAGAGGAAGGTAATAATCCTCCCTCTCTTTAATATCATAGGCCTTAAGCCTAGTGATGTATTTATCATTTTCCAGGTCTGCCGCCGCCTCAGTAAAGTAAATCACAACCTGATCTTCCGATGCTTTTATGGAAGCTAGGCTTTTAACCTTAAATAAGGCGTCGATATCTATCATTGGTAAGACCTCCTTAGGGTTGAGTTAGGAATACCCAGCTCCTCCCTGTAGTTTGCGATTGTTCTCCTAGATATTTTAATATCCCTGTCCTTTAGCATAGTTTCAATTCTCGAGTCGCTTAAAGGTTTTTTCTTATCTTCCCCATCAATGATATCCTTGATAAGGGATTGAATAGCCACTTTAGAGTTAGCTCCATCCTCTCCCCCTGCGCTAGCCGCTTCCAAGGAGAAGAAAAACCCAATTTCCTTTATACCCTGGGGTGTATTCACGTACTTACCTGAAGATGCCCTGCTTATAGTCGACTCGTGGACCTCTAAAATCTCAGACATCTCCTTTTGGCTCATAGCCTTAAGGTACTTATCCCCTTTTCTAAAAAAGTCCTCTTGATACTTAACAACCTCATCTAAAATCCTTTTAATAGTAGATTCTCTCTGGGCAATACTGGATTGAATCCACTTTAGAGACTCTAGCTTTTCCTTTAAATACTTAAGAGTTTCCTCGTCGCCAGTTTTAATCATCGTCTTGTAGGAAGGGCTTATCCTAACCTGGGGCACGTATTCGTCGTGCATAACCACCTTTAATTCTCCGTCCTCTTCCTCAATGCTGGCTTCTGGCACAATGTACTTCACTGGTTGGTTAACCGAGTAGCTACTACCTGGCTTAGGATTCAAACTCCTGACCTTATCCACCAATTCTAAAACCTCAGGTAAACCTAAGCCCATATCCTTGGCAATTTTATTCATCCTGTTAGCAGCAATATCCTCTAAATGATTTTCCACCAACTCAATACACCTGTCACAATCCAATTGATTACATAGACACTCAGCTAGAGTTCTAGCACCAATGCCTAGGGGCTCAAAAGATTGAACGATTTTCAAAGCCTCTTCAGCTTGCTCTAGGCTAGCTCCCGTTCTCTGGCAAATCTTATCCAGATCGCCTTCAAAATACCCTCTTGAGTTGACGTGGTCAATAACCTCTCGGCAAATAGCCTCCATCTCATCGTCAAGTTCTAGGCCGCTAAGCTGAAAGAGCAAATCCTCCTTCAGTGTAGAATCGTCAGAGCTGTAGTCTAAAAAGGAAAACTCCTCTTCCTCCCTACTAGCCGTTGGCCCTGATGGGGAGAATGTGTCAAAACTCTCAACCAGCTCTAAAAGCTCCCGCCTATCCTCAGACTTTTCTAAACCTTCTTCGATACTCTTAGAGTCGTCAGCTTTTTCCAAGTCCATAATGGGATTTTCCATAGCAATCTCCTCTAAAAACATACCCAATTCATCTAAGTTAAACCTTAGCATCTCTATAGACTGCCTTAACTCTGGAGATAGACGAAGCTCCTGCTTTAGCTTTTGTGTAACCTGTAACTTTTGTCTCATGACCTCACCTCCTCGTCATAAAAACGCTTTCCTAATCCTCTGTAAAATTCATTTATAATTTCAATTGTTCCACCCCATAACTGGCACGCAATTTCTTTGCCAATTATGACTTGCTCCTATTCTAACACCTAACCTAGTCCTAAGTCAATTCTTAGGCCCTTGACCCTCCTGTCATTGACTTATAGCCATATATCTAATACCATTATAGTAATTTATCATTTATCTTTTTCAAATAAAGAAAGGTAGTGGAATGTGTTTAAAATAGGAATTTTAGGTTCTAGCGGCTACGCTGGAGGAGATTTAGCAAGACTTTTAGTAGAGAGGGATGACATAGAAATCCTCTTTCTAGATTCTCGTGAAGGAGATGGCACTCCTTATTCAAATCTCTACCCTAATCTAAGAGCATATACAGATCAAAAGATAACATCCAACAACATAGAAAACAAAGAAATCCTTCAGGAGCTAGATGTACTTTTCTGTGCCCTGCCCCACAAGGTTTCCCAGGAAGCAGTGGCTAGAGGACTGGACGCAGGCTGTAAGGTTATAGACCTATCTGCAGACTTTAGACTAAGAGATCCAGAAGTTTACGAAGCCTGGTACGATACCCCCCATGAGGAAAGGGACATCCTTCAGAAAGCTGTTTACGGCCTACCCGAACTCCACAGAGAGGAAATAAAAGAGGCAGATTTGATTGCCAACCCAGGCTGTTTCCCAACGGGAGCAATCCTAGGACTAGCCCCACTTTTAAAGCACACGGAAGCCAAAAGAGCTATCGTCGATTCAAAGACAGGAGTCTCCGGTGGAGGCAAAGGATTAAATGAAGCCTTTCTCTACTGCCAGGCCAATGAGAATACCAGCGCCTACGCTGTAGGAGGCCACCGCCACGCACCAGAGATGGAGCAAGAGCTAAGCCAGGTCAAGGGAAGAGACTTCCAAGTCATCTTTACACCCCACCTGGTACCTATGGACAGAGGTATCCTATCAACTATCTACTTAGAAAATAAAGAAGACTTGTCCCAGGACCAAGTCCACAAACTTTTTGAAGACTTCTACAAAGATGAAGGCTTTGTAAGGTTTCTAGGCAGCCAAGCTGCTATGACCAAGGCGGTCTCAGGATCAAATAACATAGACATTAGCGCCGTTGTTGACGAAAGAACAGGACATATTATCGTCACCACAGCCATAGACAACTTAATCAAGGGAGCAAGTGGCCAAGCAGTTCAAAACATGAACATAATGCTGGGACTTGATGAAAATAAAGGACTAGAAAGACCACCTATCTGGCCTTAAGATTGGAGAAAACATGTACGAAAATGGAGATTTAAGAGCCGAAGTACTCATAGAGTCTATGGGCTTTATAAAGAAATTTTACGATAAGATTGTAGTAATTAAATACGGCGGTCACGCCATGGTGTCAGAAGAACTAAAGAAAAGCGTAATTAGAGATATAGTACTTCTTAGATACATCGGTATGCACCCAGTGATCGTCCACGGTGGCGGCCCGATGATCTCAGAAATCATGGAAGAGAGAGGCATAGTCCCTGAATACAAAGATGGCCTAAGAGTTACAAGCCCTGAAGTTATGAAAATTACGGAAATGGTACTTTCTGGATATATATCTCCAGATATCACCGCCCACTTTAATGCCGACGAGGTAAAGTCAGTCAGCATCAGCGGTAAAGATGCCAGATTTATCAGAGCCAAGGTAAAAAGCGAAGACCTAGGTCTGGTTGGAGAAGTCACAAGGATTGACACCCAATACATCCTAGGCCTAATCAACCAAGGCTATGTACCAGTGGTCTCTCCTATTGCCTACGGCGAAGGGGGCCAGAGCCTTAACATCAACTCAGACACAGTAGCCACCAAGCTGGCCTCAGCCCTGGGAGCAGAAAAGCTCATCCTGATTACCGATGTGCCAGGAGTCCTTAGAGACGTAAATGACTTTGACTCCCTAATCAAAAGAATGACTGTTGCCGAAGCAGAAGACTATATAGAAGAGGGTATAATAACCGGAGGGATGATTCCCAAGCTAGAATGCTGTATAGGCGCCATTAATGGCGGAGTAAGAAGATGCCACATTATCAACGGCACCCATCCCCACTCTATTCTTATAGAGCTCTTTACTTCCAGAGGAATTGGAACTATGGTAACAAACAATTACTAGGAGGATTTAATGAGTGAACTAAATATAAAAGAACTAATTGAAATAAACGATAAATATCTGATGAATACCTATGGCAGATTTCCAATCGCCATGGATAGAGCCTATGATTGTACTATCGTCGACACTGATGGCAAAGAATACCTAGACTTCCTATCTGGTATCGCCGTAATCAACCTAGGCTACAGCAATGACAAATTTAAAAACGCCCTAAAGGAGCAAGTGGATAAGATACTTCACACTTCAAACTTCTTCCACATCGCACCTCAGGCTAAGCTGGCCAAGCTCCTTTGCGAAAATTCTTTCGCCGACAGAGCCTTCTTCAGTAACTCAGGAGCAGAGTCTAACGAGGGAGCCATAAAAATCGCAAGAAAGAGAGCCTACTTAGACCATGGCGAGTATAAAAATCATGTAGTAGCCATGAGCAGCGCCTTCCACGGCAGAACCCTGGCTACCCTATCGGTCACCGACTCACCAGACTACAAAGTAGGCTTTGGACCAGAGCCAGAAGGATTCTCCTTTAGCCCCTACAATGACATTGAAGCTCTTGAAGAAGCGGTAACTGAAAATACCTGTGCCATTATTATGGAACCCCTCCAAGGAGAGGGAGGAGTTCACACCCTTGACAAGGACTTTGTCAAAAAAGCCAGAGAGCTAGCCGACAAATACGACGCAGCCTTAATCTTTGACGAGATTCAAACTGGAATGGGTAGAACAGGTAAACTATTCTGCTACGAACACTTTGGAGTAGAGCCAGATATTATGACCCTGGCCAAGGGCCTGGGCAACGGAGCGCCAGTTGGAGCTATCCTAGCCAAGGGCGACTACGCTACAACCTTCCAACCAGGTGACCACGGAACCACTTTCGGTGGAAATTTCCTGGCAACAGCAGCTGGAGTAGCAGTAGTTGAAGAAATGCTAGACAAGCAGATTCCAGAGCTGGCAGCGGAAACAGGAGCCTACTTTAAGGACAAGCTCAAGGAATTTAAAGATAAGTACGACTTTATCACAGAGGTCAGAGGCCAAGGCCTACTGCTAGGTATGGAACTAGACTTTCTAGGAGGCCCAGTTGTAGCTGAAATGCTAGATAGAGGCTTTATACTTAACTGTACCCAGGGCAACATCCTGAGATTTTTACCACCATTGGTAATCAAAAAAGAAGAAATCGACAAAATGCTTAAAGAACTAGAAGAAGTCCTAGTTGAAAAGAGCAAAGAGTAAATATTAAACGGCGATGCAGATGCATCGCCGTTTTTTCTGCCTATTATCAGCTATAATCGGGTTCTGACTTAATTCCAGTCCCAGAAATATCCACTAAGCTATTTACCACAC
>CAZFXW010000045.1:0-11595 GCA_964523385.1 uncultured Peptoniphilaceae bacterium
TAATGGCATTTGCAAAGACTAAATTTGATGTTGCAAAAGCCTGGAAGATTGCAATTATAATAGCCAAGTACTTGGTGTATTGCTGAATCTTCTTTTGCCCAGTTTCCCCCTCTTTAGAAAGCTCTTCTAGAGCTGGAATAGCTATGGTTAAAAGCTGGATAATAATGGATGCAGTGATATATGGATAAATACTCAAAGCAAATATCGAGAATTGTTGGAGCGCTCCTCCGCTAAAGAGATTCATCAGCGAGAGCAGACCTCCACCAGTTGCTTCGAAAATTGCTTTAACTTGCTCCGTGTCTACGTAAGGTACTGGAACTGCATTACCTAGACGGAAAATGACCAACATAAATAGTGTGAAGACGAGTTTTTTTCTAATCTCCTCCACCTTCATGGCATTTCTAAGGGTCTCTAACATTAGATCACCTCAGCCTTTCCTCCCTGAGAATTAATCTTCTCTGCAGCACTTTTGGTGAATTTGTGAGCTTTAACTGTTAAGCTTACTTCAAGTTCTCCATCCCCAAGTACCTTTAATCCGTGCTTCATCTTGTTCTTGTTGATTAAGCCTCTTTCGATTAAAAGTTCTGGTGTTACCTCTGTACCTTCTTCAAATATGTTTAAGTCACTTACGTTAACTTGCTCGTACTGTTTAGCGTTAGGGTTTCTAAAGCCAAACTTTGGAAGTCTCCTGAATAATTCAATTTGACCACCTTCGAAGCCAGGTCTTGTACCCTTACCGCTTCTTGAGTTTTGACCCTTGTGTCCCCTACCTGCTTGAGTTCCCCAACCAGATCCGTGGCCTCTTCCAACTCTTTTTCTCTTTTGAACGCCACCACCGCTGGCAGGTTTAATATTGTGAAGTTTCAAGTTCTACACCTCCCGTCTTAAATCTCTTCAACTTCTAGCATGAAGTCAACTTGATTAATCATTCCCCTAATTTGAGGAGTATCTTTCTTCTCCACTACTTGTCCTATTTTTCTAAGACCAAGTGCCTCGATCGTTCTCTTGTGCTTCTCGATTCTGCCGATCTTGCTTCTTACTAGTTTAATTCTAAGCATTTTGGCCTCCTTAACCCAGTATCTCGTCTACAGACTTACCTCTGAGCCTAGCGACTTGTTCAACAGTCTTTAGTTCTCTAAGCCCTTCAATGGTTGCCCTAACGATGTTTTTCTTATTACTGGTTCCTAAGGACTTTCCTCTAACGTCTGTGATTCCTGCAAGTTCGCAAACAGCTCTCATGGCTCCACCTGCGATTACTCCAGTACCTTCTGACGCTGGTCTTAAAAGAACTCTACCTGCTCCGAAACGTCCGATATTTTCGTGAGGGATAGTTGTACCAACTCTTGGAACCTCAATCATATGCTTTTTAGCATCTTGGATTCCCTTTCTGATGGCTTCTGGTACCTCTTGGGCCTTACCAATACCGGCTCCAACCTTACCGTTTCTATCTCCAACTACTACAAGAGCTGAGAACTGGAAGTTTCTACCTCCACTAACAACTTTTGCAACACGGTTAATATCTACGACTCTTTCTTCAAGTTCGAGGTTTTCTGTATCTCTACCTAATAATGTCATATTTTCCTCCCAAACTAAAGTTTCAGTCCGGCTTCTCTAGCCCCATCAGCAAGCTCTTTTACCTTACCGTGGTACCTGTAGCCACTTCTGTCGAATACAACTTCTTCAATACCCTCTTCCAGAGCTCTCTTACCTACAAGCTCTCCAACAGACTTCGCTTCTTCTTTTCCTGCGCTCTTGCCAGACTTTAAGTCAGCTTCAAGAGTTGATGCAGAAACTAGGGTTCTTCCAGTTGTATCGTCGATAATCTGAGCATAAACATTCTTATTGCTCTTGTAAACTGTTAACCTTGGTTTTTCAGGAGTTCCAGAGATCTTATTTCTGATTCTATTGTGCCTGAATTTTCTTGCGGCGTTTCTATTAAATCTATTTAACATCTATAACTCCTTTCTAGCTACCAGTCTTTCCAACTTTTCTTCTAATTCTCTCATCAGAGTATCTAACACCCTTGCCCTTGTATGGCTCTGGTCTCCTAAAGTCTCTAATCTTAGCTGCATGAGCTCCAACTAGCTGCTTGTCGATTCCTCTAACGATAATTTCTGTTTGGACAGGAACTTCTACCTCAAGACCCGCTGGATCCTCAAGCTCGATTGGGTGAGAAAAGCCTAGGTTTAAGGTAAGAGTATTACCATTCTTAGCTGCTCTGTATCCTGTTCCTTCTATCAATAACTTCTTCTCGTAGCCTTCAGTTACTCCTTCAATCATGTTGATGATAAGGCTTCTATAGAGGCCATGCATAGATCTGTCTCTTTTAGAGTCAGAGCCTCTATTTACAATTAGCTCTTCTTCTTGAATGTCTACACTAATGCCTTCTACCAGGTCCTGGGTAAGTTCACCCTTAGGTCCCTTAACCTTAACTGTGTTACCACTTACCACAACTTCAACACCTTGTGGAATGGCTACTGGTTTATATCCAATTCTTGACATATTAACCTCCCCGGCTACCAGACGTAGCAGATAACCTCTCCGCCAATTCCTTCACTTCTAGCCTTCTTGTCAGTCATAACACCTTGTGATGTTGAGATTACTGCGATACCAAGTCCGCCAAGTACTCTTGGTAGGTCTTGATTTCCTACGTAAACTCTGAGTCCAGGCTTAGAAATTCTCTTTAAGCCTGAAATTACAAACTCATCATTCGGTCCGTATTTTAAATCTATAGTGATTGTACCTTGTACATCATCTTCTGTTACATTGTATCCGTTGATAAAACCTTCATCTAAGAGAATCTGTGCAATATCCTTCTTAACTCTCGAAGCAGGGATTTCAACTGATGCATGCTTAGCTGCATTACTGTTTCTAATTCTAGTAAGCATGTCTGCTATAGGATCTGTGAACATATTTTTCCTCCTCTCAGATTACCAGCTTGCTTTTCTAACGCCAGGAATTTGACCCTTGTGAGCCAGTTCTCTGAAGCAAATACGGCAAACTCCATACTTTCTTAAGTAGCCATGTGGCCTACCACAAATTTGGCATCTAGTGTATTCCTGTGTACTGAACTTAGCAGGTCTTCTCTGTTTAGCTCTTAATGATTTTTTAGCCAAATCTATCCTCCTATTTCTTAAAAGGCATTCCCATTAGCTGTAGAAATGCTCTGGATTCTTCGTCAGTTTCTGCTGTAGTTACGATAGTAATGTCAAGACCTCTGATCTTGTCGATTTCATCGTATACAATCTCCGGGAAAATAATTTGCTCTCTTATTCCCAGGGAATAGTTTCCTCTTCCGTCGAAGGACTTGTTGGAAATTCCTCTGAAGTCCCTAACTCTCGGGAGGGATACGTTGACCAGCTTGTCGAAAAAGTCGTACATCTTCTTTCCCCTTAGAGTTACTTTTGCCCCAATTGGCATGCCTTCTCTAAGCTTAAAGTTAGAAATACTCTTTTTAGCCTTTGTTACAACCGGAGCTTGTCCTGTTATAATGCTTAGGTCTTGAACAGCTGATTCAATGGCCTTGGCGTTTTCTTTTGCTTCGCCTACTCCCATGTTAACAACTATCTTCTCAAGCTTCGGAACTTCCATTACACTGCTGTACTCAAACTTTTCTAAAAGTGCAGGAACGACTTCGTCTCTGTATTTTTCCTTTAATCTAATTGTCATATAGCCCTCCTTTCTTATTTATCGAATTTTGAACTGCATTTTCTGCAGACTCTAGTCTTCTTACCACTGCTATCAACCTCAACGCCAAATCTTCTTCCAGCGTCACACTTTGAACAGTAGATCATAACATTTGAAATGTGGATTGATCCTTCTCTTTTGATAAGACCGCCTGGATCCTGTGGACCTCTCGGCTTTCTGTGTACAGTTTGGATGTTAGCGCCTTCGACGATAACTCTGTCCTTAGCAGCGTCTACCCTTAGGACTTTCCCCTTTGTACCCTTGCTCTTACCAGCGATTACAACCACATTGTCACCAGTTTTTATTCTCATATATCCTCCTTAAAGCACTTCTGGAGCTAGAGAGATAATTCTCATGAAGTTACCTTGTCTGAGTTCTCTAGTAACAGGTCCGAATATCCTAGTCCCCATTGGATTTCTGTCTTCTTTGATTACAACTGCTGCGTTGTCATCAAATCTCAGGTAAGTACCGTCTTTTCTCTTAACCTTAGACTTAGTCCTAACGATTACCGCTTTGACTACCTCACCCTTTTTAACTACTCCACCAGGTGATGCGTGCTTTACTGAAGCGATAACAACATCGCCAACTCTTGCGTATTTTTTATTAGTACCGCCAAGAACTCTGATAACTAGGAGTTCTCTAGCACCTGAGTTGTCTGCAACCTTAACACGACTTTCTGTTTGTATCATTGTAGCCTCCTAACACCATCTACTTAGCTTTTTCGATTATCTCGACAAGCCTGAAGTATTTATCCTTGGAAAGAGGCCTTGTCTCCATAAGTCTTACTCTATCTCCAACACCACATGCATTTTCTTCATCATGGGCTTTAAATCTAGCAGTCTTCTTAAGCTGTTTCCCATATAGAGGGTGCTTAACCAATGTAGCTGTCTCTACAACGATGGTCTTATCCATCTTGTCAGAGATAACCGTGCCCACTAGCACTTTACGATTATTTCTCTCCATTATTAAGCCTCCTTACCAATTCCTAGTTCTCTTTCCCTAACTATCGTCATAACCCTTGCGATGTTCTTTTTAACACCGTTGATTTGTGAGGGATTGTCTAGCTGACCTGTCGCGTGCTGAAAACGAAGATTAAAAAGCTCAGTCTTTAGGTCTGACAATCTCGTCGATAAATCAGAGTCATTTAATTTTCTAATATCTTTTGCCTTCATTAATCTTCACCTTCTTGCCCTGCTGTTTCTCTTGCTACGAACTTAGTCTTGATAGGAAGTTTGTGAGCTGCAAGTCTCATAGCTTCTCTAGCTACCTTCTCGTCAACTCCACCCATCTCAAACAGTATTCTACCTGGCTTAACTACAGCTACCCAGTACTCTGGAGCTCCCTTACCGGAACCCATCCTAACTTCTGCTGGCTTTTCTGTAACTGGTTTATCAGGGAATACTTTAATCCAGATAGTACCACCTCTCCTAATATATCTAGTCATGGCACGTCTGGCTGCTTCTATCTGATTCGAAGTAATCCACGCTGGCTCTAGAGCTTGCAGACCGAAGTCACCATATGCGATATGGTTACCTCTTTGAGCAAGCCCCTTCATTCTACCTCTGTGGACCCTACGATACTTTACTCTCTTAGGTAGTAACATAGTTATTCTCCCTTTCTATGTTCTAGTTGTTTCTTTGGTTAGATCCGTCTCTAGACTGGCCACCTTTGCCGCCGCCTCTTCTTGAATCTCTACCCCTTCTGTTGTCCCTTCCTCTGCCTCTTCTATTGTCTCTTCTTTGGTTCTCTTCTTCAAGCTCTTCCATACCTTCGATGATTTCGCCCTTGTAGATCCAAACTTTGACTCCAATTTTACCGTACTGTGTATCTGCTTCTGCAAATCCATAGTCGATATTAGCTCTTAGCGTTTGTAGAGGAATGGTACCTTCACTGTAACCTTCAGTCCTTGCCATGTCAGCTCCGCCAACTCTTCCAGAAACCTGAGTCTTAACACCCTTGGCTCCTGCCCTCATTGATCTTTGGATTGACTGCTTCATAGCTCTTCTGAATGAAATTCTTCTTTCAAGTTGGCTTGCGATATTTTCTGCAACTAGAGTCGCATCCAGGTCTTGATTTTTGATTTCTTCAACGTTTACGATTACAGACTTTCCTGTTAACTTCTCAAGCTTCTTTCTTAGTTGCTCAACCCCAGATCCACCTTTACCAATAACCATACCTGGCTTAGCTGTGTAGATTGAAACTCTAATTTTATTAGAAGCTCTCTCTATTTTAATTTCTGAAACTCCTGCTAAGTGTGTTTCCTTCTTTACTAACTCTCTGACATTGTAGTCCTCAACTAAGATTTCCCCAAAGTCCTCTTTGTCAGCAAACCACTTAGAGCTCCAGTCCTTGATTACTCCAACTCTAAATCCGTGGGGATTAATTTTTTGTCCCATTATTTATCCTCCTGTACGAATTCTTCAACTACAATCCCTATGTGGCTACTTCTCTTAAGAATTGGGAAAGCTGCTCCCTTAGCCCTAGGTCTCCATCTTTTCATGGTAGGCGCTTGATTTGCGTAGGCATTCTTTACAATTAGGTTTTCTCTGTCTAATCCAAAGTTGTGCTCTGCGTTAGCGATAGCTGAATTCAGTACTTTCTCTAAGTGTCTAGCTCCATTCTTAGGAGTAAATCTTAGGATAGCAAGGGCTTCATCTACTTGCTTGCCTCTAATTTCATTGCAAATAAACCCTACTTTTAGAGGAGATATTCTAACGTATTTAGCTTCTGCTTTAGCTGTTTGCATTCTTTACCTCCTACCTTACCGATGATGAAGACTCGGATTTCTTCGCATGACCTTTAAAAGTCCTTGTGAAAACAAATTCTCCGAGCTTGTGTCCTACCATGTCCTCAGTGATGTAGATTGGCAGGTGCTTTCTTCCGTCATGTACCGCAATAGTGTGACCTACGAACTCTGGAAAAATTGTAGATCTACGGGACCATGTTTTAACAACCTTCTTGCTATCAGTTTCATTTAATTCTTCAATTTTCTTCATCAAATGATCGTCACAAAAAGGCCCTTTTTTCAATGATCTAGCCATTTTTACCTCCTCTTAGGTCTTCTTCTTACGATGTAATCGTCGCTCTTCTTAGGTCTTCTAGTCTTAACTCCTCTAGACTTTTTACCCCATGGTGTTCTTGGCTCTGGCAGTCCAATTGGCGAACGGCCCTCTCCACCACCGTGTGGGTGATCTACTGGGTTCATAGCTGATCCTCTAACCTTAGACCTTCTACCTAAGTGTCTTGATTTACCAGCTTTTCCTAAGCTTGTAAGTTCGTGACTGATGTTACCAACTTGTCCAACTGTGGCTCTACACTCTAAATGAATAAGCCTGAACTCCCCTGAAGGCATTCTAAGTTGAGCAAATCTTCCTTCTTTAGCCATAATTTGAGCTGATGCTCCAGCAGTCCTAGCAATCTGACCGCCTTTTCCTGGCTTCATTTCAATATTGTGAACCGTAGTACCAACTGGAATATTCGCCAGTGGAAGTGCGTTTCCGATTTCAATGTCAACATCTGGACCAGACTCTACTTCCGCTCCCACTTCTAGCCTGTTTGGAGCTAAGATATATCTCTTATCTCCGTCAGCATAGTGGATAAGGGCAATATTAGCAGTCCTGTTTGGATCGTACTCAATTGCCGCTACTACACCTGGTACTCCGTCTTTATTTCTCTTAAAGTCAATTAATCTATATCTTCTCTTGGCTCCGCCGCCTCTGCCCCTAACGGTGATTCTACCTGTTGCTCCTCTACCGCCAGATCTCTTAACGCTTACGGTTAGCCCTTTATTTGGCTTAGACTTAGTGATGGTCTTGCTGAAGTTCAGCACTGACATCTGTCTTAGGCCAGGAGAAGTAGCCTTATAACTCTTAATCGCCATTATTGTCTCCTCCCTTACATTCCATCGAAGAACTCGATATCAGCCGATTCTGGTGTTAAGGTCACGATAGCCTTTTTCCAGTTCCTTCTTCTTCCTGATGTAAGTCCTTGTCTCTTTACTTTTCCTAACATATTCATAGTGTTAACTTTTTGAACCTTAACACCGAAAATACTCTCTACAGCCTTCTTAATCTGAGTCTTGTTTGACCTTCTGTCCACCTCAAAGGTGTACTTCTTTTCAGCCATGTCGTCCATAGACCTCTCAGTGATTAGCGGCCTGATTAAAATATCATGTGGAGTCATTATGCGTAAACCTCCTCAATAGCTTTAACAGCTTTCTCAGTTACTAAAAGCGTGTGATGGTTTACCAGGTCATAAGTATTAATCTTCGAAGAGTGAATTACCTTTACTCCTGGAATATTCCTAAATGATCTGTAAACCTCTGGGCCAGCTTCGTCGATTACAACCAGTACCTTCTTGTCGATTTCTAAGCTCTTAAGAATTTCAACAGCCTTCTTAGTGCTGAAGCCATCTAGAGTCAGTTCGTCTAGTACTACGATTGCGTCATCTCCTGCCCTTGAGCTAAGAGCCGACTTAATAGCTAGTCTTCTTACCTTCTTCGGGATTCTGTAGCTGTAGTCCCTTGGCTTTGGAGCGTGGATAATTCCTCCTCCAACCCATAGTGGAGATCTAATAGATCCGTGTCTTGCTCTACCAGTTCCCTTTTGTCTCCAAGGCTTTCTTCCTCCACCTCTAACCTCACTTCTAGTTTTGGTAGACTGAGTGCCTTGCCTTTTATTTGCTAAGTGGTTTTTAACAGCTTCGTAAATTGCGTGCTCGTTAACTTTAATACCGAACACATCGTCATTTAGCTGGATTTCACTTACCTTATCGCCGGTGGTGTTATATACATCTAGTTTAGTCATTCAATCCCTCCTAAGCTCTGGTCTTTACTGTTTCTTTGATGGTGACCAGTCCACCCTTTGGTCCAGGGACTGCTCCTTTAATGAGGATTAGGTTCTTTTCAGGATCAACCCTAACAACAGTAAGGTTTTGAACCGTCACTCTTTCGTTACCCATTTTACCAGCTTCCTTCTTACCCTTCCAAACTCTACCTGGGTAGGCTGCTGCTGAACGGGCTCCACCAGTTCTGTGAAATAAAGATCCGTGAGACATTGGACCAATAGCGAAGTTGTGTCTCTTAACAACACCCTGGGTTCCCTTACCCTTAGATGTCCCTACAACGTCAACCTTGTCGTTTTCCTCGAAAACGTCCACTCCAATCTCATCACCTGGTGAGTACTCTGCACCCTCTTCTACTCTAAATTCCTGTAGGTGCTTCTTGTATCCCACCTTAGCTTTTTCAAAATGTCCTTTCAGCGGTTGAGTTGTATGCTTTTCTTTTCTTTCTAAAAACCCAACTTGAATAGCGTTATATCCGTCAGTTTCCGAAGTCTTAACCTGAGTAACTACCATAGGCTCAGCTTGGATAACCGTTACGGGGATGATATAACCATTGTCATCAAAGACTTGGGTCATACCAATTTTCTTACCTAGTATTCCTTTCAATCTTACTCCTCCTTCTTACAGCGGATTGCTAATGCAATCGTACTAAGACCTAACTATAGCTTGATCTCAATGTCAACGCCTGCTGGTAGGTTCAGCTTTTTTAAGGCTTCAAGAGTATCTTGGTTGATATCAGTAATATCGATAATTCTCTTATGAGTTCTTTGCTCAAACTGCTCTCTTGCGTCCTTATACTTGTGTACCGCTCTTAGAATAGTAATTCTTTCGATTTCAGTTGGCAGTGGAATTGGACCTGCTACCGTAGCGTTTGTCCTCTTTACCGCTTCAACAATCCTTTGAGCTGACTGATCAATAACCTCGTGGTCATAAGCCCTTAGTCTGATTCTAATCTTTTGTTTTGCCATTTTTTTCTCCTCCATTTAATGGGGAGGTCACCGATACACTTGGCCGGGTGTGTCCTAACCCGATTTCTAATGGTTCCCTCGCCCGAATCATGTTCGAACTAGCTCCAGAAGAATTCCCCCAAGGATGGGCAACCTCTTCCTTCAAAGCCATTACTGTCACTTGGACACTAAGATATTCTACACCACACAAGTTAATAAATCAAGGCTCAGACGAGTTTTTTTAACAATCTCTCGAATTTGTTAAGTTAATGAAACATTTTCTATCACTACTTAATGATTGGATAAAAAAAACCCTAGCAGCTAAGTGATAGGGTAGTAAGCCTTGCTATTTACCACTTCACCACTATATGATTACTATGTTAATAGTGGACATAGACTGGCTATAAATATTCAGTTATTTCATATCCTCCAAAACTAAAGAAAGCTTCTAATATTCTTCCTTAAATATTTGATAGTAATCTCTTGGATGATCGCAGGCAGGACACTTTTCTGGAGCTTCCTTGCCTTCATGGATATATCCACAGTTGTCACACTTCCACTTAACAACTTTATCCCTTTTGAAAACCCTGCCTTTTTCAATATTCTCTAGTAATTTTCCAAACCTTATCTCGTGGCCATTCTCAACCTCTGCAATGTTTCTAAATTTATCTGCCACTAGGGGGAATCCCTCTTTTTCAGCAACATCAGCAAAACCTACATATAGACTAGTAGTCTCGTGATTTTCGCCTTTCACAGCAGTCTTTAGATTTTCCACAGTTGTCCCCAAGGTTATTGCAACTATTGTAGCCTCCATTTCCAGCTCTTGACCGCAAAACTCGTCGTTTAAAAATTTGTAAAAAGTTTTAGCATGCTGTTTTTCATTGTCAGCAGTTTCTTGAAAAATCTTGGAAATTTGTATGTAGCCATCTTTTACAGCCTGCTTTGAATAATATTCATACCTCATAACGGCTTGAGTCTCACCGGCAAAAGCCTTTAATAAATTTTGCTCTGTCTGTGTACCTTTAAGTTTCTTTGTCATACTATCCTCCTTAATTAATAACCTCACTTAATTTATACCCATCCATGCATTAATGAAAACAGATAATTAAGAGACTCTAAAATCCCTGGCTAAAGAGAAGATAAAAAAGCAGACCCTAGGGCCTGCTTTCTTCTTATATGTATGCTAATGTTTTATGCTTCTACTTCTGGTGCTACATAGTCATCTCTAAATCTTGCTGCTATCTTAGTGTGCTTCATAAGTACATAGTATAATACTGCTGCAATAGGAATACTTATTGCCCAAGCTAGTGAGAAGTCAATTAGGTAGGCAATAGCACCAGCTACGATAATGGTGATAATACCTGCCCAGTTAACTCCAGCATACCTACCCTTGGTGTTGTAAAGCTCAAGTAAGTCATACTCTTTCTTTCTAATAAAATAGTAGTCAACAACCATTACTGCGAAGATTGGTCCTAGGAACATTGAGTAGAACTGAATAAAGAAGAAGAACCCGCTTGCATTCATAATTTTCCATGGGAATGTTAAAAATACAAGGAAACCTGTAATCAGTGCACCCTTCTTATAACTAAATCCAAACAAATCCATCAGTATGTAGGTTGGCGGTACAACGTTAAGTAAAATGTTAGTAGTTACCTGTGATATTATTACGAATATCAAGGCTACGATTAGTACCCATGAGTTAGGTAATAGTTTGGTAAATAGAACGATTGGGTCCCACTCACCTGTAACACCTGCTGCTAGTAGACCGATTAGGGCCATGAACATTACTACTGGAACACTACCTATCCAGTGAGCAGCAAACATCTTAGCTCCAGATGACCTAAAGTATTCTCTAGTATAGTCACCCATGTTAAGTACCATTGCTGTCATAACTCCGATTATCGTTACTACGGATACCCAGAAATCATATCCCCAAGTACCAGGAATATTAATAATCTTGGTTCCAATCTCAGTTCCAAACTCCTTGTAAATAACAAAGAACATACCGATTAGAGATAGTACGATAATTACCGATCCTATGTTTTGTACAATCTTAATACCATCAAAGCCGAAGTAGGAAAGCGCCATCTGAATAAATTGGAAAATTACAAACCAAACC
>CAZFXW010000046.1:0-5997 GCA_964523385.1 uncultured Peptoniphilaceae bacterium
AGAAAACTGATAATCCCCATTTAAAGAGTAGATATATTAATTTTTCAGATTTTCTAAAATACAAGTATACTAATCTCTTGGTCTTACCAGATAGCCTATATATTGAAGGACCGGTTTACACTATCAGTGATGGACAATTTTTCTATCAGGAACTAATGAAACTAGATGATGACAGTTTAGGCCTTCTTTCCAATGGATCTCTCCTAATATATCAGAAGCAGAGCCAGGAAGTCGATGAGGAAATAATTAAAATAGGCAAGTTGGAATTAGAGAGCAGATTGGCTGACCTAAAGGATAACAGCCTAAAGGAAGAGAGCAAGGATCTAGGCTTGCTCCTAGGTATTAAGTCAGCTAGGACAGATACTAATGCTAACCGTTATTTTGAATATAAGTCTCTTTTTGTCAAAATTGAGGAAGATGAGGCCAATATCTATGGGGCCAAGCATCTTTTTCTACCTAGGGATTCGGGATTTTGGTCTATTGGCATGGACCATCTGGTAGACGTTGAAACTACTAGGGATGTAATATTTAGCTACCCGATTGCTGGAGCAACTAGGGAGCAAAACACATTTTTTGTGGGCAATAAAAATGCAAATCAAATCCAATATCTTAGCAAGAATTACATTAGCCTTGAATCTAGAGATTATGACTCTTCCGTTAGAACCTATGGTATTTATGATCTAAACCACTTGTCGGAAAATAAGAGGCTAGATATAGCTGATATAGGTGGAGAGGATGGCTTAAATTCCTATATGGAAGAGACAGTTAAGGTAGCCGGAGACAATGGCATTACTGAAAACTTAGAAGGTGTTATTGATACAAAAAATATTGGCCTTAGAAGGACCAATGGTAAGTGGGAATTTAAATCTAATCTAATGTCTATCAGTGAAAATCAGCTGGTTATTATGGACTATGGACTAGATATTGTCCCTCAGATTGGAATTATTGATGAAAACAACTTTGCTGTCGCCTGGGATGGCATTAAGACTAAGATACCTAATCTAATGGACGCTCATACCTCACCCTATGGTGAAGTTCTGGTAGCACAGATTGATAATGAGATACAAATTTACAGAATTAACAACCAGATAATCTCAGCCCAGCCTATTCTATCAATCCAATCTACCAGTGATGATAGGATTATTATGTGTGAATGGAGTTCAGGAGAGACTGTCGGGGTTTGGGAGGAGAATTTCCTAAGGCAAAACAGGATTCCAGTAAAGACTCTGATAAACTATAATGAAAAAGAACAGTAAATTTAAGGCAAGGCCTAGGTGGCCTTGCCTATTAATTTGAGCTTTTTTGCCCTTGAATATTTTTTTATCTCTATTTCCCTCTTGCTAGCCTCTGATCTGTTACCACTCTTTTCCTTGTAAACATAGGCCACTGGCAGCCGGCCTCTAGTATATCTAGAGCCCTGTCCAGAGTTATGGGCCTGGAGCCTAGATTCAAGATTCTTGGTAATTCCGGTATAGAAGGAGCCATCTGCACACTCTAGTATATAGACATAGTACACTAAAATCCCATCTTTCTTAAAACGCTTTCTATAGTCGAGGTCTGGTAGGCTTTTCTATACAGATAGCCGTAGACCCGATTTTTAGCCTTGTAATCTCTCTCTTTTAAGGTCCTAAAACGCTGCTGGGCCTGACTTAGGGCTAGTTCAACCTCTTCCTCGTCTAAATAGAGATCATCGAGGATAAGTAAATCCTGACTATCAAATCCCATAGTCGATAGGTCATAGCCTATACGCCTCTTTGAAAATCCCGATAGATTTTTCTTGTCCTGGATATAGGCCCTTAAATAGGCCTGATCATCTATTAGGCCTAATTTTTTAGTTTCTTGAATAATTTCCTCAGTATCCTCTATGCCTTTTCTCCTTAGATATTCGTCTAGTTTATGGCTTGAGGTCATCCTCCTGCTAGCGTATTTAATTGCCAAATCTCTAGCAGACAGGTAGTCGTCAATCCTCTTAAGCTCTCTAATATCGTCCATATCCAATTCTACATCCACTCCAAGACCCAACCTCTCAAAGGAATCGTAGTCGACAAGGAAGGATTCCGGCCCTACCCAGAGGATAAAGTTGCCAGTCTTTGTATCATAGTCTACTTTTACAACCTTCATTTATAGGAAGGCAAAAAGTTGGGGGATAAAGCCAGCTATCATGGCTAGGGCTAATAGAGCTGCTAAAATTCTCACAAGTTTTTTATTAATTCTCATAATTCACCTCTTCCTCTATAATATCATAATTTTGCCTATAAAAAAATATTAACTAACCCACGAAGGGTATATATACCTTATGACTCATTACAAATTATCGCTGTTATGATAGAATGAAAGTGGAGGGGATAAAATGAAAGAACTCCCTAATGATTTACAATACTATGAATTTATCCCATTTGACGACTCTAGCAAAGATCTACAGGCAATGAGTTTATTGATAAGTTATTTTCACTACTTTGGTCGTCAGGAATTGGAGATAAAAAAGCTTAATC
Source organism: uncultured Peptoniphilaceae bacterium (assembly GCA_964523385.1). Taxonomy (GTDB): domain Bacteria; phylum Bacillota; class Clostridia; order Tissierellales; family Peptoniphilaceae; genus CAZFXW01. The sequence continues at coordinate 2,493 of CAZFXW010000046.1, forward strand.
ACAAGCTGCACAAGGCTAATTTAGCTTTGGAAATTTACACTATGAATATGATGGAGGGGGAGAACCTAAGCCCTAACTCTATTAATCTGTTAGTAAGTAACTATACAGCCTCAGAGTTCAGGGACTTGAAAAACTTAGAGTCCTATCTGAACCAGCTTAGAAAATCCGTTTTGGGACAAGATATTTTATTGACTTCTAGCCTAATAGAGGGTCTTAAAAATCTTGCAACTGGACTCCATCCTAAGAAAAAGGAAATATTAAATGAGTTTTTCAAGAAGGACTTTGACTTTGATTTACCTACAGAAGGTATGACCCTGAAGATAGTAGAAGTAGGAAATCGTTGCATTGACTTATTAAAGGGAATTGTTCCCCAGGAAATGATTAGGGTCTTCCTAAGCGTCAAGGACTTTAATGATTACAATAAGGAACTTAAGGAACTATCGGAAGAAATAGACAGTGTTAAGAATGACTTAAACGAACTATTTTTAGTTTTACAGCCTGACAGTGAAAGGCAGCAGAGTTAAGAAAGGAGATACTATGTCATTTAAATTTGAAGTAGTTGAAAGAATTGGAGTTCTAGGTCAATCTAGCAACGGCTGGAGTAAGGAGTTTAACTTAGTATCCTGGAATGAGAGACCAGCTAAGTATGATATTAGAGATTGGAACAAGGATCACACTAGAATGAGCAAGGGTATAACCCTATCAGAAGAAGAAGCTAAGATCCTTTATGAAGTTTTAAAAGAAGAATTCGAGGGGTAATGCTTACTCTAGTGACAGGTGGAATTAGAAGCGGAAAGTCCGCCTTTGCCGAAGGGCTTCTAACTGATATGGAGGTCTGTTATATAGCAACTGGATTAGCTACAGACCAGGAGATGGATCGAAGAATTGAAAAACATAGGTCTCGAAGGCCTAGTGAATGGAGGACTTTCGAGGCCTATGAAAATATTGTCAGAGCCCTAGGTCCTGAAGAATACTACCTCCTTGATGATGTAGGTGGCCTTGTTTCTAATCAGCTCTACAAGCACACAGAAAGCTTTGAGGACCTATCTGATGACAAGGTAGACATGGCTCAGGCTAGGATATTTTACGAGCTAGATAGCTTAGTAGAAGAGGCCCTAGTACAAAACAAGTCCCTAGTCCTTGTTAGCAGTGAGGTTGGCCTTGGCTCTATAGCCTTTGAAAAGGTAACTAGGGTCTTTACAGATGTCTTAGGCCTGGCCAACCAAAGACTGGCTAGAGAAGCAGAGCGAGTATACTTTTGCATAAGCGGAATCGGTCAGAGGATTAAATGAAAGGTTTAACTCTAGCTATTCAGTATCTGACCAGCTTTAAAATCGGTAACTATGTTGAATTTAACAAAGAGAATATCAAGTCTGCCTTATATTTTTTTCCGTTGGTAGGTCTTTTCATTGGAATCCTAACTGTGATTCCAATTTTTTTGGTAGAAACTAGGATAATAAGCAGTTTTCTATGCCTCTTTATATATATTCTTTCTACTGGAGGAGTCCATTTAGATGGAGTGGCTGATGTAGGAGACTTAAAAGCCAGTTGTGTTAAGGGAGAACGAGCCTTTGAAATTTTAAAGGATTCTAGGATTGGAGCTATGGGAGTACTGTCCCTGGTTATAAATATCTTGGCTAGGCTTTGCGCCTACTATTATCTTATAGATTATCCCCATATTATTATCTTAGGTGCCGTAGTTGGTCGGTTTACAGCCTTAGTATTGGTTAATTCTTTTAGTCCCAACCAACACAGTTCTATGGCTAGGAGCTTATATAATGCTAGGCCTGGGCCCAGTCTATGGCTGTATCTGGGCCTATGGATTTTAGGCCTAGCCTACTTTGAGAGATTAGCTATATTCGGCTGGATTTTAGCTCTGGCCTATAATTATTGGTCGGCAAAGGGATGGGATAGAAAGCTAGGGGGAATTTCCGGTGATTTCCTAGGAAGAGCTACTGAACTTGGCGATTTAATTAGCCTCTACGGCTTTATTCTTATTATGGAAGTGAAGGTGTTATTATGACTGTCTTAATATTGGAAGGAGGAGGGGCCAGAGCGTCCTTCTCTATGGGGGTAATTGATGTACTCTTAGAGAATAGAGTAATGGTCAAAGGCTGCTATGGAGCATCAGCAGGAGCTTTAGCTGCGATAAACTACCTTAGTGGCCAAAGGGCTAGGAGTCTATCCAGGGTTATATCTAAAAAGGATATCTCGAAGTCTAAGGATAAGAGCCTACCTATGGACATGTATAGTTTTATCTTAGATTATGAGAATAGTCTGGAAGAACTTGACTATGAAATGGTTAAGGATATTAGAATTGACTTTAGGGCAGTAGTAAGCCAGCCTAAAACTGGCCAAGCCCTCTACTTGGATCCAAAAAAGGCTGATAGCTTGTCTTCATTTTATAAGTATATCGCTGCCTCATGTGCACTACCCATTATTTCAAAGCCAGTGACTATAGATTACGAGAGCTATTATGATGGGGGATTTACAGATGCTATTCCTATCTTTGAGGCTATGAAAAAGTACGGCAAATTTATTATAGTCCTCACTAGGCCCTTAGACTTTCGTAGGGAAGCCCAAGTTTTAAGTGAAGAGGACAAAGAGGAGCTTTTCCTCTATCCAGAGATGATTAGGGCTATTGAAAACAGGCATATAAGGTATAACGACTCTAAAGATGTTATCAATTATCTGATTAGAGAGGGTAAGGCGGTAGTTATAGCTCCAGAAGAGGAGCTGAAAATCGACCTCCTAGACTTTGACTATAATAAAACCCTGAAGATTTACAGCCAGGGTGTTGAGGCTGGTAAGGGTAAGTTAGAAGATTTAAGGAGGCTGGTTGGATATGCTTAAAGTCCTGCACACGGCAGACCTCCATTTAAATAAGAGGCTCAGCTACCTACCGGACCAGAGAATGGAGGAAATCTGGGATTCTCTTGAGAAAATGCTAGCCTATGGTGAAGAAAATGCCCAATTAATGATTATCGCTGGAGACTTATTTGAATTTGAAAATTTTAACCTAGAGGATGGAAGGAGACTAGCCCAGCTTTTTTCTTACTACCCTAGTCTTCCTATAGTTTTTAATAACGGCAACCATGATCCGCTTATAGACAGTTCTCCTATTTGGTCATTAAATTTTAGTGATAATGTTTTTTTCTTTAAATCAGATGAGATGGAGCAGGTTGAGCTAGGAGGATTACACACTAGGATTTATGGCAATACTTGGTTGAGGGAGAGTTATCCCCAAGCCAGAGAATTAAATCTAAAGGTAGATCAGGATTATATCAACATTTTAGTTCTCCACTCTGAGGTAATAGCCCCAAGAAATGACTATATGTACTATGACTGGAGGCAGCTTTTAAGCCTAGGCTTTGACTATGTGGCCTTGGGCCACGTTCACAAGCATCAAGTCCTAGGAGATAGGATAGTTTATCCAGGTTGCCCCGAACCTCAAAAATTTACTGACACAGGTAGCAAGGGCTTTGTAATGGCCCAAGTCAGTAAG
>CAZFXW010000046.1:6007-11029 GCA_964523385.1 uncultured Peptoniphilaceae bacterium
CATCCTCAGCCTCTATATCAATAATCTCAGTTCTATATTCTCTTTTTGCCTTGGTCAAAGAGAGAATATAGAACTGAGATTATTGATATAGAGGCTGAGGATGATTTAGAGAGCATAGAGGATAGAATTTTAGCCTATAGAAATCCCAACGATATTTATAAGTTTAGTCTCCAGGGTCAGCTGGGTTTTTCCTCAAGGGACTTGGAACTTAGCCTAAGGGCTCTAGAATCAGATTTTTACTATGTGGAGTTTGAAGATAAGACTAAGAGCACTGATGATTACGAGATTGATAGACTAGATCCTTTCTTGAGAAATTTTGTCCTAGCCTTAGAGGAAAGTGGGGCAGATCCGGCTTTAATGTCAAGGGCCAGAGATAAAGGTCTAAGGCTTTTGTTAGGTGATGGTAATGAAGATTAGTACCATTGAAGTTTTTGGCTTTGGAAAACTAGAAGATTTGACTCTAGACTTATCAGATAATTTAAATATTATTTATTCTGCCAATGAGGGTGGAAAGTCTACCCTTGAATCCTTTATTAAGTCTCTCTTCTACGGCCTGGTCCGCCAGGACATTAAGGCAGTTAGAGCGGACAAAGACAAGCTAGACAAATATAGGCCTTGGCATGGTGGTCCCTTTGGTGGCCGGATGGTCTATGACGATGGAGCTAACTATGAAATTAGCTATAATTTTGCTAGAAATGAGGGTAGCTTTTCCCATAAGGGGTCGTTTTTTTCTATTGAAGATCCTAGAGAATTAGGCAAGAGTATTTTCGGCTTTGGCCCTGAGCTCTATGAAGAATTAATTTCCTTAGGAGAAAATCTAGATTTAAAAAGGGAAATGATAGGGGACTATATATTTAGCAGTTTTAGGGATGGAAAAAAACTAGATGTTGATGGCCTTATCTCCCAACTGGAAAGGGAGAATTCACGGATTGGAACTGATAGAATTTCAGCTAAGAAAATCGGTGAATTAAACAAATCTATCGAAGATTGTAAAAATATTCTAGTTAAACTCCCAGATAGGAGGGACTTTGAGAATCTAGGGCAGAAGATTTTGACTGTAGAAGATGAGCTTAGGTTTTTCAAAAATATCAGTATTTATTTGGAAGAGGAACCTAAGGTTAGCTTTAAGGGTAGCACTGATGAGCTAGAGCACTTAGAGTCCTGTCTAGAAACTAAGCCTATTCATAATTTTAAGGCCTACCTTTTGTCTTTAGTCTTGTGTCTAGCCCTGTCTGCTCTAGCTAGTTTGTTTTCTGGACGGATATTAGGCCTAAGCCTGATGGCGTTAGGTTTAGGTGCTTTAGGTGTATTTATTATTTTGGCTCAAAAACGTGGTGGCGATAATAGGTCTCATGATTTAGAGGAAGCGGAGAGAATTCTAAATAGCCATGGTTTAGACTCGATTGACCAATATAGGTTAGAATTAAGACTGGCTCAAAATTTTTTAGTGGGTAGGAAAAAGTACTATTGTCCTATTGAGGGCTTAGACTTAGATGATCCTCTCTACAACAAAGCGCTAATCGAAGAAAAGCTAGGAGAGCTTGAAAAGCAGCTGATAGTCTTGGGCTATGAAAGGGAAAGGATGGCAGAAAAGCTAGATAAGAGAAGAAACCTTCTAGAGAAGTTAGATAGCTTGGAGAAGGAAAAAGAAGATTTACAGTTGGAATTCCAGGTCAATGAACTGATAATGGCTAGCCTTCTCAAGGCTAAGTTAGAAACAGGCAGAGCTATTAGGAGGGATTTGGAAGAATCTATGTCCAACTATATAGACTATTTAAGTCAAGGGAAGTATGACTATATCCACCTGAAAGATGATTTATCTGCCTATGTTTCCGATGGTGGTGGAGGCTTGGTAAGTATAAGTAGGCTGAGTAGTGGAACTATTCAAATAATGGAAATCGCCTTTAAATTGGCTGTCAGAGACTTAGGCTTAGGCGAAGCTAATTTTCCTCTAATCTTAGATGACTTTGGCAGCCACCTAGATGCTAAGAGGAAGTCTAGACTCTTAGAGCTATTGGTCCAATATTCTAGAAATTATCAGCTAATATTTTTTACAAAAGATGATAGAATATTAAATATGATTGATTTGAAAAAAGGCGACAAATACTTTGAACTGGAGTGATAGAATGATCTACGGACTTTCTGATCTTCACCTAGACTATACTATGGAAAAGGACATGGCTGTCTTTGGAGAAGTCTGGGCAGATTATCAGGAGAATATCTTTAAAAACTGGAAAGAGACTGTAGAGGATGGAGATTATGTTTTGGTGCCTGGAGATATTTCCTGGGCCATGAGACTTGATCAGGCTGCTGTTGATTTAGAGAGGCTAGACAGATTACCAGGAGATAAAATCTTGCTTAAGGGTAATCACGATTACTGGTGGCAGTCATTAAAAAAGATGAATGACCTAGGCTTTGAGTCCCTTCATTTTTTGCAAAACAACTCCTTTAGGGTTGGTTCCTATAGTATATGTGGAACTAGGGGGTGGGACCCTCGAGACCGAGTTGGGTTCACTGAGGAAGATGAAGTTGTCTTTAGACGGGAACTCTTAAGGCTAGAGATGAGTCTAGACTCGGCCCAGTGTCAGAATATAATCACTATGCTCCACTACCCTCCCTTCGGCAGGGACAAGAAGCCCAATGAATTTGGTGAAATTTTAGCCAAGAGAGGGGTAGGCCACTGCCTTTATGGTCACCTTCACAGTCAAGGACTTAGCGAAGTAGTGGAAGGAGTTTTTGACGGAGTTAACTATCAGTGTATTTCATCAGATTATCTAAACTTTAAGCCTAAGAAAATTGGAGGACAGGATGGAAATTGAAAAGGAAATTAAGGTTTTAGGGATTGACCTAGACAAATTAGAAGAAAAAATTATCTCCTTAGGTGGGGTTAAGGTAAAGGAAGAGAAGCAGGAGAATACTCTCTTAGTACCCCAGTACTTTGACTTACCGGAAAGCAACTACTGCCGAATTAGGGTAAATGATGATTTGCTGACGGGAGAAATTAGCAAACATCTAACCTTTAAAAAGAAGTTAGAGGATGGCAAGTATCGGAAAAACAAAGAGTATAACCTAGAAATCCAAGATGAGGAGATTTGCTTAGCTATCTTAGATAATTTAGGAGTTGTTGTGGACTCTGTAGGATATAAGCATAGGATAGGCTATAGTTTTATGGGAGCTCTTATAGAATTAGATAGATGGGACGAGAAGACCTACCCATACCCCTATGCAGAAATCGAGGTTAAAGACCAGGATCAACTGATGGATGTAATAGATGCCTTGGGTATAGACCAGGCCTGTATATCTAATAAATCCCTTGGCGATTTGCAAAAGGAGTTAAAATGAACCTAGATTATATAGAATTCCTTATGGAGTGTGAAAAACTTAGGACTATTTACAGACGAACTAAGAATATTTCTAACGACCAAAGGGAAAATGATTCTGAACACTCTCATCACATCTGTCTCTTTGCCCTTATCCTTGAGGAGTATTCTGCAGGGGCTGATATCTGTAAGGTCTTAAAAATGCTTATTATTCATGATTTAATCGAGATATACGCAGGCGATACTTTTGCCTATCACGAAGAAGCCAGGGCCACCAAGGAAAAAAGGGAAAGGGAGGCGGCAGAGAAACTTTACTCTATGCTCCCAAAATCTAAGAGGGATGAGCTATATGAGTTATGGTATGAATTTGAAGCTATGGAGACTCAAGAATCTCTCTATGCCAATGCTATGGACAGGCTTCAGCCAATACTTATGAATTACTATTCCCAGGGTGGTACTTGGGTCGAGTATGGTATTAGTGTTGAGCAGCTTGAAAAAAGGGTAGAGCCTATAAAGGCTTGCTCTCCTCAACTTAAGGATTTCATCGAAAAAATTATCGATGAAGCTAGTGATCGAGGTTATATTGATGGACTATAAGCTTTTAGCCTTGGATATGGATGGTACTACCTTAAACAGCTCTGGTTTGGTCAGCCCTAGAACCAGGTTGGCAATAGAAAGGGCTTATGACCAAGGGGTTAAAGTGGCCCTAGTTTCAGGGAGGCCTCCTTATTCTTTAAGGGAGATAGCTGATGGACTAGGTATAAAGGGCATTATGGCTGCTATGAATGGAAATATTGTCTTTGATAATAGGGAAGACAGGTATATGGAGCACTATACCCTAGATTATCCTATGGTTCTAAAGATGATTGGAATTTCTTATAAGGAGAGGGATTGTCTCCTAATGCTATCTATCGGAGATTTAACCGTTATTGAAAATCGTGATCATGAGTTTTTACCCTTAATGAAGCAATTCTTTCAAGAGGGTTTGACTCTGGTTGACGATTTGGTTCAATATCTAGAGGATATGGACTATACCGATAAGGTAAATAAACTAGCCTTTATCCAGGAATACGAAAGGCTATTAGATATTAGAGATGAAAGTTTAAGCCAATATAGAGAGGATTTAAGCCAGGTTTTTACTCTGCCTTTTTGCTTGGAGTTATTTAGAAAAGATGTCAATAAGTATGAGGCAGTTAAGGCTATCTGTAAGAATCTAGAAATTGGAATGGAAAAGGTTATGGCAATTGGTGACGGTGAAAACGATATTGAAATGCTTAAGCATGCTGGCCTAGGTATTGCTACGGCTAATTGTATGCCTGGCCTAATACCATATGCAGACGAGATTACTAGCACAAATGATAGAGATGGTGTAGCCAAGGCTATCGAAAAGTACATATTAAAAACTCTTGACAAGATTTAACTAGTCCTATAAAATATTAGAGATTTGAGGAAAATTAATCTATCTTGACCCGGGAGGTTATTATGTTAACAGGAAGAAGTATTATCAGCCCAGATAGCTTAAGTATTGAAGACATCAATGAAATAGTTGGCCTTGCCAACGATATTATTAAGAGTCCGCTAGACTTTTCTAACCTTTGTAATGGTAGAATCCTAGGGACTCTTTTTTTTGAACCTTCTACAAGGACTAGGCTTAGCTTTGAGGCAGCAATGCAAAGGCTGGGGGGCAGTTGTATTGGTTTTG
>CAZFXW010000047.1:0-10854 GCA_964523385.1 uncultured Peptoniphilaceae bacterium
CTTGGCAGTTCTAAACATTCTCGATTGGCCACCGTAGTAACCTTTTGCTTGCTTTAAAATTCTATTTCTTCTACGTCTTGTAGTTGAACCTCTTTTAACTCTTGCCATTTACTCTCACGTCCTTTATGGTATTAACTCGTTAATTCTCTTTTGATCGCCATGACTTACCATTCTCGGCTGTCTAGCACTTCTTTTTCTCTTTGATGACTTCTTACCAGTAAGGTGAGACCTAAAGGCACTTCCTCTTTTTAATCTACCTGATCCGGTTCTCTTAAATCTCTTTGCCATACCCTTATGGGTTTTCATTTTACTCATCTATATCCCCCTAATCTTCAGTATCTGGGCTCATAAACATAACCATGCTTCGGCCCTCCATACTAGGTCTTCTATCTACTTTAGCCACATCTTTGACTAGTTCAACAAAATCATCTAAAACTTCCCTGCCTATGTCCTTATGAGCCATCTCTCTTCCCCTAAATCTGACAGAAACCTTAACTCTATCACCATTTTGGAAAAATCTAATAGCTTGGTTAGCTTTAACTTGAAGGTCGTGTTCCTCAATACTTGGAGACATCCTAACTTCCTTAACAGACACTGTGACCTGTCTTTTCTTAGCTTCTCTAGCCTTCTTCATTTGATCATATCTGTATTTCCCATAATCAATAATTTTACATACAGGTGGTTTTGCCTTTGGGGCAATATTCACCAAATCTAAGTTAGCCTCTCTTGCTGCAGCTAGTGCGTCATCAATGGAAACAACACCAACTTGTTGGTCATCTTGGTCTATCAATCTTACTTCTCTAGCTCTAATGTCTTCGTTAATTTGAAGCTCTTTTATGACACTGCACCTCCATAATAATAAAAAATAGCAGGCAAAAATACCCGCTATCTAAAAATCTAAATAAACTTAGTACCTGACAAGGTCTCTTGGCAGGTGAGAAATGGGTATTTCTGCTTTATCTACAATACTATAACATTATAATAAATATTTTGCCCCTTGTCAAATCCTTTAAAGGTCTCTTTTTGCATCTATAAGGAAAGGATTGTTAACCTTCTCATAAGCCATATTTGAAGATGGTCCATGGCCCGGAAAAATTTCTAATCCATCATCTAAAGGCAATATTTTTGTCTGTAAAGAGTTAAGCATATCTGCAGAACTAGATCCAACTAAATCAGTCCTACCAACACTGCCTAAGAACAAGGTATCGCCAGTAATTAAACTATTACCTATTCTATATAGAACAGAACCCTTACTGTGACCTGGTGTATGAATTACCTCTACATCAAAAACACCTGGTTCAATAATCTCCCCATCCTCTAAGAGACGGTTAACAATTACTGAGTGTGAGCCCCCTACCATCGTGGAAGAAAGGTTCATATCCGGATCCTCTAATAACTTAGCCTCATCCTTATGTGCAAAAACAGGTATCCCATAGTGGTCCTTTAACCAATTTACAGCTCCAATATGATCTCCGTGACCATGGGTAAGGAGGATAAATTCTGGTTTAAATCCTAACTTTTCAGCTTCATCAGAGATTTTTTCACCTTCTCCACCTGGATCTATTATAAAACCACGATCTCCACTGTATACTAGGTAACAATTGGCGCTATATACTCCAGCCATCATCCTGTGAATATTCATATTAGCCTCCTAGAAAAGTTTGCTACTATCAAGCAGTATGGTTACCGGTCCATCGTTAATTAATTCTACATGCATATCTGCGCCAAAGGCCCCACCCTGAACTTCAAGTCCGGCCCCTCTAAGGATTTCCTTGAAATCTTGATAAAATTTATCAGCTTCTTCCCCAGCCGCTGATTGGGTAAAAGATGGTCTTCTACCTTTTCGCGCGTCGCCATAAAGAGTAAATTGGGAAACCACTAATATTTCTCCACCTACATCTTCAACAGATAAATTCATTAATCCTTCATCGTCAGAAAATATCCTTAATCCCTTACATTTATTAGCCATATACTCTAAATCTTCTCTAGTATCCTCTCTGGATACTGCTAACAATATCAATAAGCCATGGCCAATCTCACTTATCTTTTCACCTTCTACACTGACAGAAGCTAATTTAACTCTTTGTAAAACTGCTCTCATTGTGATTTCACCCTATAACAATTAACTGTTCCCTCAGTTCCCCTAATCTTTTCAAAGAGCGTACTGAGCTGTTCCCTATCCTTAATCTCAACTATCAAATCTATTAAAAAGGTCTTATCTTTACCTAACTTTGCATTTAAATTCTCAATATTTAAATCCATACCTTGTAAGATATCTGAAATATCTGCCAAATATCCTATCCTATCATAGGCCAAGACGTTTAGATGTATATTGAATGAAGCGGCAGAATCCTCGTCCCAACTTACATCTATGGTTCTATTAGTATCGATATTTGCCATGTTTGGGCAATCAGTCCTATGAATTGAAACTCCCCTACCCCTGGTTATATAAGCTAATATATCATCGCCAGGAACAGGATTACAGCATTTAGCAAAGTTAACCTCTAGGTTGTCAACCCCACCTTTAAATTTTAAGCCCTGAACAGATCTAGTCGGTTCATGTCTTTGCTTTCTAATAGTAATCTCTTCTAATGCCAGTTCATCCCTGTAATATTCATTATAATAATTTTTAAGCTTAGGTACTACCTGAGTTAGTGGTGTGGTACCGAAACCTATTGAGGAATATAAATCATCGATAGATGTAAATGACATTCTATTTGCGATTTCCTCCAGCCATTCCTTTTTAAGGATTTTATTAAACTGATAACCTTCTTTTGTTACTTCTTTTTCTAAAGATTCCCTACCTTTGACAATGTTCTCATCCCTATGGGTTTTTTTGAAAAACTGTCTAATCTTAGTCCTGGCCTGATTTGACTTTACTATGTCGAGCCAGTCAATACTAGGTCCTGATGAAGAGGTTGATGTTAAAACCTCAACAATATTACCATTCTTTAATTTAGTATTAAGTGGTACTATCCTATTATCAATTTTAGCTCCAACGCAGTTATTTCCAACTGCTGAGTGAATCCTATATGCAAAATCTATAGGAGTGGAGCCAGTTGGCAGTGCTATAACATCACCAAGCGGAGTAAATACATATACATCGTCTGAGAAGAAATCCCCTTTTAAAGTTTCCATAAACTCCTTAGGTTCCGTGTCTTCCTTTTGCCAGTCTCTCAATTGCTTAAGCCAGGATAGCTTCTCAGCAAAATCCTTTTCTTGAGGGCCACCTTCCTTGTACTGCCAATGAGCTGCGATTCCGTATTCTGCAGTCTTATGCATATCCCAAGTTCTTATTTGAACCTCAAATATCTCTCCACCAGGTCCAATTACCGTAGTATGTAGGGATTGATACATATTAGCCTTAGGCATGGCTATATAATCTTTGAATCTTCCAGTAAGAGGCTTCCACAATGAATGAACTGACCCTAGAACAGCATAGCAATCTCTAATGCTATTGACTATTACCCTTATGGCCGTTAAGTCAAATATCTGATCGATGCTCTTGTTCTGACTAGTCATTTTATTGTAGATACTATAGATATGCTTTGGTCTACCAGATATTTCTGCCTCGTCAACTTGATCCTCAATTTCATGATGTAGGATTCCTATAATTTTATCTATATAGGCTTCCCTTTCCTCTAATTTTTTATTTAAACTAGTAACAATCTCCTGGTAAGTAGTTGGATCCAAATATCTAAGAGAAAGATCCTCTAACTCCCATTTAATTGTAGATATCCCTAATCTATCTGCTAGAGGTGAGTAAATCTCTAAGGTCTCTCTAGAAATTTCAAATTGTTTGGCCTGTCTCATAAATTCCAAGGTCCTCATGTTATGGACCCTGTCTGCAAGCTTAACGATAATTACCCTAATGTCATCGGTCATAGCAACAACCATTTTTCTAACATTTTCTGCTTGAGATTCTTCTCTAGACTTATACTTTATCTGTTTAAGCTTTGTAACCCCATCTACAATAGTGGCTATCTCTGCACTAAACTCGTCCTCAATATCTTTAAAAGTGGCATCTGTATCCTCAATTACATCATGAAGCAGACCAGCTATTATCGTGGCTTGATCCATGTTTAAGTCTACCAATATTTCCGCTACACTTATTGGATGAACATAATAGGGCTCTCCAGATTTTCTCTTTTGGCCTTCATGAGCTTTTTCACCATAGTGAAATGCCCTAATAAAAAAATCCTTATCATAGTGGATATTATTATTATCCATCTTATCCATCAATTTAATCAGTAATTCCTCTAACATATGCCACCTCCTTATACCTTATTCTTTGTCATATTAAATAAATATTATATCAAAAATACAGAAGGCTTTCAATTATCTAAAGTCTAGAATCCTAAGCTGAATAGTACGCCTACCGTTAAACTCATTTATGGTGGGATAATAGACTAAATCTATTAGTTTGATATCGGAATTTGGGCTATAGGAATCAAAAGCAGACTTTCCAAACTTTTCCAGTAAATAGGACTCTCGTTTTTCCACATCTCCAAAAGAAATCGCCTCAAAAACTCTATTGTCTCTTTCTAAATTCATCTTAAAAACATTTCTATTTTGACCTAATACCTGATAATTTAATACATTGATAGATTTATCACCAAATACAGGTCTGGGATTTCCCTTTCCATAAGGACCTAATTTGTTTAGATCATTTATTAATCCTTCATTTAAGTTTTCGATAGATAATGGTAAATCTATGGTTAGCTCTTCAATTAAATCATCCTCTTCTAGATTACTACCTTTATTAACTGCTTCTTCAAAAGCTTCTAATTTGTCTGCTTCTAAACTTAAACCACAGGCCATTTCATGACCCCCAAAGCTTTTAAGAAAACTTCTATACTCTGAAAACATCTCGTACATATTGTAACTGTTAATAGACCTACCTGATCCCTTAAGAATACCATCCTCACTGGACTTAGTTAATACCACTGTAGGCCTGTAAAAACGATCCTTTACCCTGCCGGCAACAATACCAGCAATTGATTCATGGGCTTGATCTAGGTAAATAATGAGAATTTTTCTACCTTCCTTAACCTTGGCTAAAGCTTTTCCATAGGCTGATTCAAAAGCTTCCTCAGTTAAAACCTTCCTTTCAGAATTTAACCTTACCAATTCAGCCCCATAGCTCTTAACTAAATCCTCATCCTCTTCTAAGAATAACTCAATACCTAGCCTTGCAGTTGATAACCTACCTGAAGCGTTTATACATGGCCCTAGAACAAATCCAACTTCATAAACCCCTACTTCCTTGTGTATTGAGTTCTCTTCAATTAAAGCCCTTATACCAGGATTACTAGATTCATTTAAACCTCTGAGCCCCTCTTTTACAATAATCCTATTTTCATCTACTAAATCTACAATATCACAAATAGTCCCCATGGCTACAAATTGTAAGAGTTCATAGGTATCCGCTAAATCATAGCCTAGAGCCAAATAGAGAGCAGAAATTAACTTATACGCAACTCCCGCTCCACAAAGCTCCTTGAAAGGGTATGGACAATCTTGACGATGGGGATTTATAACCCCGTTGGCTGGCGGTAACTTCTGCTTTCCATCTTCAACAGTAACCTGATGATGGTCGGTTATTAAAATATCAATGCCTTTTTTCCTAGCATAAGTGACCGTATCAAAAGAACTAATTCCATTGTCTACCGTTATTATTAGCTGAGCCCCTCCCTCAGCAGCCTTATCCACCATGATCTTGTTAATTCCATAACCATCTTCAATCCTATCTGGAACAGCATAAGTTAATCGGTCTGTAAACTTCTCCAAACCTTTGATTAAAGTCACTACTGCCGAGTTACCGTCTTGATCATAGTCGCCAATAATATGGATGTGCTTACCCTTATCTATAGCTTCTAATAATAGATCCACTCCCACTTCCATATCCGCCATCAAAAAAGGATCATGAAGATCTTCTAAACCAGTCTCTAAAAAGTATTGAATTTTTTCTACACTATCTAGGCCCCTATTAACCAGCAGAGTCTTGTAAAAGCTAGGAATTTCCATCTTAGCAACTTCTTCTGGAATCCTATGATTGTAAACCATCCATTTCTTCATCATAGCCCTCCTCCTGGTTAGCTAGTATTGCTATTCCAAGCTCCGTTCTTTTCTTCTGCATTTCGCAACCAATCTCATAAGGCTTGTGTATAGTTTCATTACTGTAATATGCATTGGCATGACACCCACCGCTACAGTAATATTTAGCCCAACAGCTTTTGCAAACTTCCTTACTATGAATGTCTGCCTTCCTAAAGGACTCTCTCAGTTCGTCATTTACGATGCCCTCTTCTAGATTTCCAATAATAAAACTGTCATCTCCAGTAAATTGATGGCATGGGTAGATATGTCCTTCTGGTGTTATTGAGATATACTCTGAACCCGCTCCACAGCCAACACTTCTTTTAGCCATACAAGGCCCTTCTTCCATATCAACCATAAAATGGAAAAACACAAACTTTTCACTTTTATTAATTTCCATATAAGCCTTGGCTAAAGCTTCATACTCTTTAAGGATTTGCTCTAGGTCCTCTTCCCTAATAGCGTAGGGCTCTGATGGATCAGTTACGACCGGTTCGATTGACACCTTGTGAAAGCCTAGCCTGTGGAATTCTAAAACATCCTCAGAAAAATCTAAATTCTCTCCAGTAAAGGTACCTCTGATATAGTAGTCTTTATCCCCACGGCCCTTAATTAATTTTTGAAATTTTGGAACTATAATATCATAGGACCCTTTTTCATTAATAGTAGGTCTCATTCTATCGTTAACATCTTTCCTACCATCTAAACTCAAAACTACATTAACCATATGTTTATTAATAAAATCAATTTTATCTTCGTCAAGAAGAACACCATTGGTAGTAAGTGTAAATCTTATATTTTTTCCATGCTTTTCATTTAGTTCCTTACCATAGAGTGTTAACTCTTTAACCACATCAAAATTCATAAGAGGCTCCCCACCAAAGAAGTCCACCTCCAGGTTCCTTCGCTGACCTGAATTGGTAACAAGAAACTCTAGGGCTTTTTTACCCGTCTCCAGGGACATTAAACTTCTATCTCCTGAAAAATCTCCCTGACCTGCAAAACAATACTTACACCTTAAATCACAATCGTGGGAGACATGTAGGCAGAGAGCCTTTATAATATTGTCTTGATTATAATGTATGTCTTCCTCATTTATATCTGGGCTATAAAGATACCCACTATCTACCAGACTCACTAATTCCTCTTTAGCAGATTGTATATCCTCTAGGTTAAAACCCGGAAATTTTACTTGTAAATCCTCAGTCGATAAATCTAAAAACTCTACTATTTCATAGGCAATTTTATCCACTATAAATATTGATGTGGAATTAACATCAAGGATAATATATTTATCTAAAAGGTTAAATTTGTGTATTTGACCCATATTTCCTCCGTTAGAAAAAGCCCCCTATGGGAGGCTTTTTATTAGTTAGCTTCGCAAGTTTGATTACCAACCGTACAGCTGGTCTTACATGCTGATTGACATGAAGTTTGACATTCTCCACATCCTATTTTTTTGTCTTTTCTTACCTTAGATTTCTTTAATACTTTTATATGTTTCATAGCTCCTCCTAGTCCTGGTCCACAGTTTCTTCGGGGCTTAAAACCTTATAAACAGCAGATCTCGTAAGTTCAATCTTAGTGCTACCGGCTGTTTCTAATGTAAGGTAGTTGGTCCCCAATGCAATTATTTCTCCCTTTAAACCACCGACTGTAAGTACATGATCCCCTAATTTCAAAGCGCTTCTCATTTCGCTTACCTCAGCTTCTCTTTTCTTCTGAGGTCTTACCATGAAAAAGTAAATAAAACCAAAAGCAATAACCAGTGGTAAGAGTGTCATTAATAAGTTGTTATCAATTCCCAGCATAATATCCCTCCAATCTATAATGATTATATTACTTTAGCCGTATTTTATCAATTATTAGGCCTAGCTATAACCAGCGCTTTGGTAGAAATCTTTTTTTAATTCTAGAAAGTAATCTCCTTTTATGGATTTCCTTATATTTTTCATTAAATCTCCTAGAAAATACAAATTATGAATTGTCAGAAGCCTAGATGCTAATATTTCATCAATGTTTATTAAATGCCTAATATAAGCCCTTGTATGGTTTTGACAGGCATAACAGCCACAATTTTCATCTATAGGCCTAAAATCCCTAGAATAACTAGCGTTCCTAATATTCTTTCTACCCATATAGGTCATAGCTGTACCATTCCTAGCAATCCTAGTAGGCATCACACAATCAGCCATATCAATACCATGCTCTACAGCTTCAAACAAATAATCTGGTGTACCAACACCCATTAAATATCTAGGTTTATCAGCCGGTAGGATATCTGTGGTAATATCCAGCATCTCTATCATCTTTTCGATTGGTTCACCAACGGATAGACCTCCTATAGCATAGCCTGGCAAATCAAATTTAATGGTTTCTTCAGTTGAATACACCCGTAAGTCTTCGTACATACCGCCTTGGGCAATGCCAAAAAGATTATTTTTTCCAGACCAAGCATCCACACATCTCTCTAACCATCTAAGTGTCCTATCTACTGATTCCTTAGTATAATCATGAGATGCAGGATAAGGTATACATTCATCAAAGGCCATCATAATATCAGAACCAAGTATCTCTTGTATAGTTATGGATTTTTCAGGAGAGATAAACTGTTTAGAACCGTCAATATGGGATCTAAACTCTACACCTTTCTCCGTTATCTTTCTTGAATCAGACAGGCTAAAAACTTGAAAGCCTCCTGAATCCGTCAGAATAGGCCTATCCCAGTTCATAAATTTATGTAGACCACCTGCTTCTTCTATTATCTCCATGCCTGGCCTAAGAAAAAGATGATAGGTATTACCAAGGATAATTTGTGTGTCCATTTCATATAACTCTCTATTGGACATGGCCTTTACTGTAGCCCTAGTCCCTACCGGCATAAATACCGGTGTGTCTATCTCTCCTCTTTCTGTTTTTATCTTTCCCAACCTAGCCCTAGAAGCCGGATCGGTCTTTAATAAATCAAAAGTTAGCGTCATTCTTTCTCCTTAATATATAAACATAGCATCGCCGAAGCTAAAAAATCTATATTGATCCTCAACTGCCTGGCGATAAGCTTCCATTATCAAATCTCGACCTGCAAAGGCAGAAACCAACATTAGTAGGGTTGATTTAGGCAAGTGAAAATTAGTCACTAGTCCATCAATCACCTTAAATTTAAAGCCTGGGTAGATAAATATATCAGTCCAAGACGAACCGGCCACTAGCTCTCCACTGGAAGCAGCTGCTTCTAAAGTCCTTGTAGTTGTCGTCCCTATTGCTATTACCCTCCTGCCTTCGTTTTTAGCCCTGTTGATAGCCACTACGGTTTCCTGTGGTATTGTGTAAAACTCGGAGTGCATTTTGTGCTCATGAATATTGTCTGCACTGACTGGCCTAAAAGTTCCTAGGCCTACATGAAGGGTTAGACTTGCTAGTTCTATACCCTTTTGTTTTATTTCATCTAACAAAGCATTTGTAAAGTGAAAGCCAGAAGTAGGTGCCGCCACCGACCCTCTATTTTTACTATAAACCGTCTGATACCTTTCAGAATCTTCCAGCTTTTCAGTGATATAGGGTGGTAGGGGAATTTGACCTAATAAGTCCATCAACTCTTCCATGGGCTGTTTATGGCTAAATCGAATCCGCCTAGATCCACTTTCTGTTATTTCCTCTACCTGACCCATCAGTTGACCCTGACCAAAAAATATTTTTGTCCCTAATTTCATCTTTCTACCAGGTCTTACTAAACATTCCCAGTAGTCATCTCCTAGTTCTTGGTAAAGAAAAACCTCAATCTTCTCTTCCTTATCTTCTCGATAACCAAAAAATCTAGCTGGAATTACCCTAGTGTCGTTCATAACTAAAAGATCACCTGGTCTTAAATAGTCTATAATATCTTTGAATATTTTCTCTTCAATTTTAGCCTTATCCCTATCGACAATCATCAATCTTGACTCATCTCTTTTTTTAGACGGGTGCTGAGCTATTAACTTATCGTCTAGATAGTAATTAAAGTCTTCTGTCTTCATTATTTCTCCATAAATTCATAGCCTAGATGATCATAAGCCCTTTTAGTTAGGGTTCTGCCTCTAGGTGTTCTTGTTAAGAATCCGATTTGTAAAAGATAAGGTTCATAAACATCTTCTATTGTTATACTCTCCTCGCCAATAGATGCAGCAATTGTATCTACACCAACTGGACCTCCTCCGAAATTCTCAATTATTACCTTAAGTATTCTCCTATCCATCTCGTCAAGCCCTAAGGAGTCTACTTCAAGGATTCGCAAAGCCTCATCTGCCATGTGAGCAGATACAACACCATCTCCCAATACCTCACAGTAGTCTCTAACTCTTCTTAGAAGGCGATTAGCTATTCTAGGTGTACCCCTACTCCTTTTAGCAATTTCTTGGCTACCAGCCTCTTCTATTGGTACCCCCAAAATTGAAGCTGACCTATCGATTATTTCTTTGAGAGCTGGAGTATCATACATATCCATGCTAAGGATTACTCCAAACCTATCTCTAAGTGGAGCAGATAATTGGCCCGATCTAGTAGTAGCACCTATTAAGGTAAACTTTTCCAAATCTATTCGAAGACTTCTAGCACTAGGACCTTTACCCACAATAATATCCAAAGCAAAATCTTCCATAGCAGGGTAAAGGACCTCCTCTACTGACCTATTTATCCTATGAATCTCATCAATAAAGAGGACGTCTCCTGACTGGAGGTTAGTTAAGATACTAGCCAAGTCTGAAGGCCTTTCAATAGCAG
>CAZFXW010000048.1:0-10692 GCA_964523385.1 uncultured Peptoniphilaceae bacterium
TGAGCATAGCCACTCCCTTCTCTTCCCTGGTCTTCTGGTCCGTCCCCTTAAAAATCATGCCTAGGGTCACATTTTCCAAAGCTGTCAAAGTAGAAATCAAATTATAGGACTGGAATACAAAGCCTATATTTAGTCGCCTAAAGGTTGTCACATCCTCTTCGCTCAGCTTTTCAATATCAATGCCCCCAATATTTACCCCGCCCTTGCTAGGCCTTTCTAGACCGGCCAGGGCATTTAGAAGAGTAGACTTGCCAGAACCAGAAGTTCCAAGTAGGCATACGATTTCTCCCCTGTTAATTTCTAAATCGACCCCGTCAAGGGCGCGGATCTGCTCCCCGCCCATAACGTAGATCTTGTATAAGTCTCGAACCTTGATTAGTGGTGCCATATAATCACCTTACTTTTTTAGGCTCTTAATAGAGTCAAAGAGCTGGCTATTTTCCTCAATTTTAGCCTTGTTACCTAAGACCACTAAATAATCTTCCTCCATAGCCTTCTCTAACATATTAGCATAGGCCCTAATATCCTCAGGCTTAGTGTCCAAAGCCTCTTTCATCCTTCTCTCTACCTCTTCTAGGCTTAGGCCGCTAATGTACCTAGACATATCTACGTATCCTTTTTGAGATGGAGTGTAAGGTGGATCAAAGGCATTCATACTCCCGATAATAACTTGATTCAAATTTTCCTGGCTAATATTTCTCTCTAGGAGTGATGCCCCCATTCCCTTGTAAACATCTATTGTCTCAACTAAATTTGGATC
This sequence comes from uncultured Peptoniphilaceae bacterium, assembly GCA_964523385.1. GTDB lineage: Bacteria > Bacillota > Clostridia > Tissierellales > Peptoniphilaceae > CAZFXW01. The sequence continues at coordinate 761 of CAZFXW010000048.1, forward strand.
CCTATAAGAAAAGACCGACAGGGAGTTCTTGTTTATTGACAGACCAGTACCGTAGGCTCCTCCCTTGGCTCTAATATTATTGTGGAGGTACTCTCGGCTGACCAAGTTGGCTAAGACTCTCATCTTGCCACTATATGCTTGGTCTAAGGACTTAAGACTAGCAGCCTTGCCCACGTATTGAACCCCGGCAGACGAGCCAATACCTTCGCTCTTTATCTCCGATTTAAAGTCGTAGTCAACACTTGCTATTTCTAACATAGGTAAATCCTCTAGCAAGCCCTTGGTAGCCTCTTTAAAGTTCTCATAGCCTTCCAGGCTACCGGTAAAGTTTAGGATCAACCTATCTGCTGAGAAAACCTTGGCGTAAAGTTCCCTAATTTTCCTTAAATCTTCGCCCTTATCTTCTTTTTTAACTAAGTCTTGGAGCATCCAGAAAAAGTCCAAGCCGCTAATATATTCAGTGTGCTTGGCTGCCTTTTCAAAGAAGGACTTGGCCCTGTTAGAAACCACAGCTGAACCCATGGAAAAAATTGACATCTCAATCCTAGAAGCCATCTCCTCTAGGAGGGTGGTAAATCTCTTTTCATCTTCAAAGACCGACTGGGTCACTATCTCCTTAACCACATCTACTGCCTGGTCTAACTGGTCCCCGATTACCTTAGTACTAAAGACCAACTTAGGATAGAAAACTCCAGCCTCCTTAGCATCTCCAAAGTTGTTAATGCAGCTAGAAACCCCACCTGAAACTAGATTGGCTTTAACTATTAACTCTTCATAGCCCCTTTCCTCAGTATCTACATAGCCAAGGAGATTATTTAATAGGCCTAGGTAGAAGAGTTCATCTTCCTCAATATGGGATATATCAAAGGCAAAATTCATATAGTTAATGCCAGAGGTAAAGATCTGGTGGTAGAGATAGGTTGAATTTCCTGACTTTTCCACCAACCTAGGAATCTCTTCCAACTTGTCGTCAATTTCCGATAGCTCTAGAACTGGTATAGTAGCCTTATCCTCCTCTGAATCCTCAGTAAGCTGCATCTTCGTTAGGGCCTGGTTGGCTTCTATTATCTCCTCAAGCTCTTCCTGGCTAAGACTTTCCTTATAGGCCTTTAAATCCTGGGCTAAGGCCTGGTCTCTTTCCAAGTTTAACCCCTTCTTAGGTCTAACGGTTAAGACTACCTTATGGGGGTTGTTGAGGAACCTTTCCTCAATAAAGCGTTCAAAGTAATCTCCTTCCGCCCCTTCCCTAAGCTCGATTAGAAGTTGGTCAAACTCTAAGGATACAAATGGACTCCCTCCATAAAGCCAGCTATCAAAGGCATTAATTGCATAGATAATTCCTCTGGTTGGAAACTCCTGGGCCTCCCTTAACCTATACTCCATTCTATTAATGGTAGAGAGTAGTAGGTTCTTGTCAAAACCCTCTTCAACCACCTTTTTGAGAGCATTCTCGATGATTTCCACAAAGTCATCTCTCCTGTCGGCGCTAGTATTCTTGGCAATGACTCCAAAGGGCATATCTCTAATAGTGTAGCCAAAGGAATATACGTCCTCACCTATACCTGCGTCTAAAAGAGCCTTTTTTACTTCCCCAGCATCCGAATTAACCAAAGCGCTGATGAGGATGCTCATGGTCAAATCAATCTTTGGTTCTAGGGCATCACCGGCAATTAAAGCGTAGGCTAAATAGTCCTTCTTACCCTCAATCTCATCCTCAGTTGAATAAAACTCCTCAGCATAGACAGGCTCGTCAAACCTAGGCTGGCTATGGATATGCGTGTCTGGATCAATCCTGTCAAAGTCACCAAGATAGGTTTCTAAGTGCTCTAGCTCAGCCTCTAAGTCCCCATTTCCATATAGGACAATATAGGAGTTAGATGGGTGGTAGTGATTTCTGTGGAAGTCTAAAAAGTCCTCATAGCTTAGATTTGGAATCTCATATGGATTGCCGCCAGAGTTATGCTTGTAGGTAGTATCTGGATATAGAAACTCTCCTACCAAATTGTAAACCTGGTCATCAGCAGAGCTCATAGCCCCTCTCATCTCATTGTAGACGACTCCCTTATAGGACATCTCGCCCTCTAAACTGTCTAACTCCCTATGCCAGCCCTCCTGCATAAAGATTTCCTTCCTATCGTAGATTAATGGGTTGAAAACCGCATCTAGATATACGTCCATAAGGTTGTAAAAATCCTTGTCATTCCTACTAGCTATAGGGTAAAGGGTCTTGTCCGGATAGGTCATGGCATTTAAAAAAGTCTGAAGGGAAGTCTTAATCAAGTCCATGAAGGGCTCCTTAGTCCTGTACTTGGTCGAGCCCGAAAGAACACAGTGTTCTACAATATGGGCCACCCCTGTTGAGTCCTGTGGCGGAGTCCTAAATCCAATGGTAAACACCTTGTTGTCGTCGTCATTTTCCAGCTTTAAAACCCTGGCTCCCGTCTGCTTATGCTCAAGCAAATAAGCCATTGAATTTAATTCGCTGATTTCTTTCTTATCTATTAAAATAAATTTTTCCATAAAACACTCCTTTGCCCAATTATATCATACCTAGGCTCAACTATGAAGAAATTTAGAGATTCTTTAATATTTACACTTTATTAAGAATCAGTTCTTTAGCACCTATCTTTTATCCTTTCCTTAACACTTCTACCCCAAAGCTATGATAGCGCCCTAGTCGATTTGCAGATATTATATACTAACCGCATATCCCAATTAAGGTGATTATATTCAAGCCTTTTAGGTTATAATAAGAGAAAGCCCATATAGGAGGAACTATGAAAAATTTTAACGAAAAAAGACATTATGAAATACTAACCGATATGCTCAACATCTACTCTCCATCTAAGCACGAGGAGAAGATGGCTGAATACGTTATCGAATTTTTAGAAAGACTGGGAGCAGAGATTCACCTGGATAAATCCCATAAGATTTATGGCGGAAATTCCCCGACTATAGTAGCCAAGCTAAAGGGAAATCTTCCGGGAGATGGAATCTCTCTTTCAGCCCATATGGACGTTATTGAGCCTAACCAGGGCGTGGTCCTTATCAGAGAAGGCAATATCCTAAAGACAGATGGAACTACTACTTTAGGTGGTGACGACAAGGCTGGCTTAGCCGCCATCCTCTACGCTATGGAGTACTTGGTGGAAAACGAACTAGACCACGTTGATATCTATACGGTTATCACAGCTGCTGAAGAGATTGGCATGCTAGGAGCCAAAAATTTAAACTGGGAAGAAGTATATAAGGTAATGAACCCAAGCAAGAACATGTTGGTTCTTGACTCAGGTGGACCACCAACTGGCATCGCCTATCAGGCACCTACAGCAGCCACCTGGACTATTAACTGTCAAGGAAAAACGGCCCACGCTGGCATTGCTCCTGAAACAGGTGTCAACGCCATCGTAGCCCTAGCCTCAGTTCTAACAGAGCTTCCAATGGCTAGAATAAACTCCGAGACCACTGCCAATGTCTCCCAGTTTTCATCTGATTATCCATCAAATGTGGTGCCAGACAGGGCCCTAGCTTCTGGTGAAATGAGAGCTCACTCTATGGAAGTCTTAGAAGAGCTTCAAAAGGAATACGAAAATATCTGCTATGAAAAAGCCAGTGAATACGGAGCTAAAATCGAGATAGAGTTTAGAAACGATTATCCACTCTTAAAGTCCAAAGACGACCTGGCCTTTGCCAAGGACTTTGCAAAGGTCTACGATAAGTTCGACCTTGAGCCAGAATTTATCATTATAGGCGGTGGGTCTGATGCTAACTTCTTTGCCCAAGAAGACTTTAACTCACTGATTATAGGTGTAGGCATGACCAATGCCCATACAACCCAAGAATATTTAAAGTTAGATGAAATGTATATGGCTACTAAGGTGATTATCGAATACCTGCAAAAAGCATAATCCTAAGGAGGGAGCAATGACTTCAAAATATTCCATTAAAGATGCACCCAGGCTAAAAAAAGAGCTTGAAGATATGAATGAAGTTAATATAGCTGAACTCATGAAAGACCTGTGTCCTAAAGACCAGGTCTTTATCAGCCAGCTCTTAACCAAGGATCAACTAGCCGAGGTATTCCACCTCCTGCCCAAGGATTTTAGAAACTCTCTCCTAGAGGGCATGCTAGACCCAGATATCAAAGAGCTAATCGACGAAGTTGACTCAGATGACCTAGTAGACTCTCTCCAAGAGATGCCAGCAAATTTGGTCACCAAAATCCTAAATTACTTTGATTCGGACAAGAGGAGTGCAATAAACAAGCTCCTCCGCTATCCCGATGGCAGTGTAGGCTCCCTAATGGGAATAGACTACATTACAGCCTGGATAGACTCTACACCAGAGGAACTAGTGGCAAAGATTAGACAGTCCCAAGCTAGCTCCGAACATCTGACCCAGATTTATCTAATGGACTCTAATAGGCACCTGGTAGGCTATATCAACCTATCGGATTTGATCCGACTAGAAGGAGATGATATATCTGATATTATTATCTCCGACCTTGAGAGCGTTAGAACTGGAGACGACCAGGAAATCGCCTCTGACCTTTTTATGAAATACAGGCTTCAAACCCTACCAGTAGTTGACAGTGAGAACCGCCTAGTAGGCCTTATCACCGCCGACGACATCTTTGAAGTTATTTCCGATGAAATTTACGAAGACTACGCCAGCATGGGGGGTATTAGTGGGACTGAAAAAACCGCCTATCTAGACACTAGTATTAAAATCCTAACTGGTCAGAGGATTAAGTGGTTGCTCTTTCTGATGGTTTCGGCCACTATAACTAGCCACATAATCCAAAGGTTTGAAGGCCTTCTTGCTGCTTCGGTAATCCTAACATCCTACATTCCTATGCTTATGGACTCGGGAGGAAACTCAGGGACCCAAGCTTCTACCATGGTTACTAGAGCCATTAGCCTTCATGAGGTTCAACAAGAGGATTTTTTCTCTGTAGCCTGGAAAGAGATTAGAATTGGCCTGCTAAGTGGAGCAGTTTTGGCCCTAGTTAACTTTGTTAGAATCACGCTGATGAGTGAGGCGGGCTTTCTAGTTTCACTAACTGTTTCTTTGGCCTTGGTTGTAACTGTCACCTTGGCAAAATTTATCGGTGGAGTCCTGCCCATGTTGGCAGAAAAACTCGGCCAAGACCCAGCTGTTATGGCAGGACCACTAATTACCACCCTGGTAGATGCCCTGTCCCTTTTAGTTTACTTCCAGCTGGCATCATTACTATTAGGACTATAAAGGAGGAATTGTGTTTAAAAGACTACCCCTCCCAGCTGCTGGACTTATGCTTTCTCTAGCAGCCTTGGGAAATTTAATTCAGAACTACGGCGACAACTTCAGATACTTTATTGGTGGTCTGTCCTTGTTGATTTTTGTTGCCCTAACCATAAAGGTATTGACTGACTTTCCACATTTTCTAGAGGAAATGAAGAACCCAGTTATGGCTTCAATTTTCCCCACCTACTCAATGAGTATTATGCTATATTCAACTTATTTTAAACCATTTATCGGAAATATGGCTTCCTATATCTACTACCTTGGAATTATACTCCATCTAGCCATGATGATTTGGTTTATAATAAGATTTGTCTTTAGCTTTGAAATTCACCATATCTATGCCACTTGGTTTCTGCCCTTCGTAGGCTTAGCAGTGGCTAGCATTGTAGCACCGGCTTTTGGAGCCCAGGCCCTAGGCAGGATAATCTTTTACTTTGGCCTAATAGCCTATGTAATCTTACTACCTATAGTTATCTATAAGGCCTATAAAATAGGTAATATCCCAGCTCCAGCCCTGGCAACTAATGCAATCATCGCCTCGCCAGGAGCAATCTTGGTGGCAGCTTATATAAATAGCTTTGATCAGCTAAAGCCGGCATTGGTCTACGGACTTTTAATCTTAACTCAGATTCTTTACTTTTGGATTTTAGTGCAAGTCCCTAAACTAAAGGCAGGAGGCTTTAGGCCATCCTACTCGGCTTTCACCTTCCCCTTTGTAATCTCGGCTACGGCCCTAAAGATGGTAAATAGCCTCTTTATCTACAGGGGAACAGAGTACCAGGCCTTAAACTACCTAGTCGGCTTTGAAGAATTAGTGGCTATAGGTTTTGTAGCCTATGTCTTATTTAGATATATCTACCACATTTATATTTCACCCATAGAAGAATAAAGATGACACAAAAAAAGCAGACCCAAAGGTCTGCTTTTATATTTCTATTAATCTTCTCTTTCCCGCCTATCCCTCAAACTATACCTACATCCACAATAGTCCTGCCTGTAAAGGCTTGCCTTATCGGCTAGTTGAATTGACTTTCTAAAGCCATCCTTCTTTTTAAAGTCCGATGGCAAGAATTTAACACCCTTACCCTCCACTGCCTCCTGGCCTAAGAAATTGATTAGCTTGGCATTTTTATGGGGGCTAATGGTTAGGGTTGTTGTAAAGTAGCTATAGCCTAGCTTCTCTGCCAAATCTGCTGTTTTTTCCAACCTAAATTTAAAGCATGGTGTGCACCTTGCTCCTCCTTCTGGCTCATCTTCCAAGCCGCAAGTCAGTTGGTCATAGACCTCAAGCTGATAGTCTGAATCGATAAAGTCAATCTCCGGAAAATCCTCCAAAAACCTGATCTGTTCAGCCTTTCTCAAGAGATATTCTTCTTTCGGATGGATATTGGGATTATAAAAAAGGACTCCCAGCTTAAAATAGTCTTTAAGTAGCTGGATTACCCAAGTAGAACAGGGCCCACAACAAGAATGGAGGAGCAACTTCTCTCCTCCAGCAAGCCTATCTATTTCTTTTTCCATTTCCAGATTATAGTTAGTCATTTTCTTCTTCCACAAGCGGCTCATAATGGACAATAGAGACAAATTTGCCTTCTTGATCCTTGATTCTCCTCAAGGCTTTGTCAAAATCCAACCTCTTCATCCAAATCTGCCTATCACAGCCTAGGCACTTAAGCCTGATTTCCGCTCCAGTTCTCATAATCTCCCACATATTTTCGCCACATGGATGACCCTTCTTCAAAGTCACCACATCTCCAAGCCTATACTTCACCTAAATCACCCCTACCTTCAAGTTTTTTAACCGCCAAAGCCTTTATCCGCCTCTCAACATCCCAAACGTGAAGATTTCTAACGTGACCTTCAACGGTTAACACCATGTTGAAGTCGGTAAACCTAGTTACACCCAGATAGTAGAGATCATCGATATCTGCACCATACTCTCTCTTTACCTCATCGATTATTTCATCAATAAAGCCTAGAGCATCCTGGTAGTCAAAGGACTTGGGTAAATAGATTTCTGCCCTAGCCCTAAGGCTGGCCGTAGAAGAATTAGTGACCGCAGTTATAGAGCCGTTTTGGATAATGTGCTCGTTGCCATTAAAGTCCCTAAGCCTGGTTAGTCTCAGACCTACAGATTCGACCACACCTTCAAGACCATCAATCTTTATAAAGTCTCCAACCTTATACTGATTCTCCATCAAGATAACCATGCCAGATATTATATCTTTAACTAAATACTGGGAACCAAAGCCCAGAGCTACACCTCCAATACCAGCAGTGGCTATCAAAGAATTAGTATTTACTCCAAAGCTATCCAAGATAAAGATAATAGCGATAAAGTAAACAGCTACACTGATTATATTTGAAAGGACCGAGACCACTGTGTCGTATTTAGCCCGATCCACGTACTTACCAACCTTAGTCTTTCTCTTTATCAACCTATGAACTAGGTTAACTACAAGCCTGGCTACCAATAAAACTAAGAGACCTACGATAATCTTGCCCCATAGGTTCATAGCTCCCACGTCGTCTAAATAAAAAATCTTTATTATTTCATCAATATTTGCCAATAATTAATCACCTATTCGATAACTTCAGCCCGCCTACCCTTTGAGTCTTCGACTAGCCTCCAGTATTTTTCGACAAGCAAATCTAGATCGAAAATCCTCTGATAATTTTCTATTTCAGTTTTAATTGAAAGTCCACAGCTGGTGGATATCTCCCTAGGTGTAGGGATAGTCCTTACCTTCATGCCCTCGCTTAGAAGGCTGCTCTCAGCCATCATAGCGTAGTTGACAGAAGGGAAAGTTAAAATTAATTCTTCCTTAGCCAATGATCATATTCCTTTCCGCTCCCTTTAGATGCTCATAGATAGTGTACATATTGGAAAAACTACCAACCTTTAAATCATCCTTGAGCCCGTAGAAGTCTAGACAGGTCCCACAAGACACTATCTCCACTCCAGCCTCTTCCATATCTTTTAAATCCTCTAGGATATTAGAATCCTGGGTCGTAAGAAAGACCCCAGCGTTAAAAAAAACTATAACCTGAGGTAATGGTTGGGTTTCCTTGACCGTATAAATAAAGGAGTTCATCAAAATCTCCCCTAATTTCTCGTCACCCTGGCCATAGTACCTACTACCTATACCTAAGGCAAAGGTCCCACTCTTATCCTCTTCTTCAACTGCTGTGCCGGCTAGTTTTTCTATCTCAACCAACCACCTATCTTCAGCTGTCTGCTCAACTTCATATTTAAAACCCTGTGATTGAGCATACTTCCTTAAGTTTTCAACGCAGATCTCATTGTCAGCGATGAGCTGTACTGTGCCAGCCTCAACTGAGTCTAGCTCCTTTTTTGTCATAATAACCGGCTTAGGGCAAAGAACCCCGACGGCGTCAATTTTAATTTTATTCATAGTCCACCTCTCCCATATTATACAGCTTGTGGGAAATTTTATAGAATAAAATTATTCTATGACCTAGTCTCCATTATAAACTAAATCTATCCTTATATAAAGGCTTAGGATTGAAAGTACTAGAGAATAAAACCACCATCGGTTGGTTAATATCATTAACTCTAGTATTAGGGATAAATTATCGATAAAATAGCTATAACAACAATAAATACGATAACCATAAGCATATTAGCCAACAACATAATAGGGAAGAAAACCCCTTTAAAATCTTCTTCACCTATTATCCCTTTTCTCCCTACATCTGTCTTCCTAAAGGCAAAGGCAGTGGCCAAGCTTAAAAAGATAGCGTTGTAAATAGCCATCAGCTTGATGGATTTTAATAGCCAGCTAAGGCCAAAAAGCCATGCTATGTAAATACCTATCTATAAGTAAATTTTAGATAATATATACTCTTTTTTAGTCTTCTTTCCATTTTTATCCATATTTACCTACCAGCTCCTTTATCAATTGTCTCTTTCAAAAGCCTTACCCTATCTAAAAAAGAATAAACAAAAAGACCCAGCTTAAGCCAGGTCTAAATATTTCTTATCTATCTGATCTATCTGATGCTCTCATAACCATATATCTACCGTAACCGATAATAACCTTGTAGTAACCAGTTAGGGCCTCATCCATTTCCTTGTCCATAGTGTAGATAAGCATGTCCCTGTCACCTAGGGAATTTAACTTACCCTGGGTAGCCACTATAGTGATATTGTCCTTGCCTATCTTTCTCAGAACATTAGCTGATAGCTGCTGGTTTCCTCTTCCGAAAAGATAACCTTGGCCTCCCATGGGAGTTACGATTAGCTTAACCGGCTTGTCTCCGTCCTTTAAAATATCTAAGATTTGATTTTCGTTAACGTCCTTGGCAAAAAGTTCCTTGTTTAGGACTATGTCAACACCTAGGACCGTATAATCTAAGCCCAGCTCTTGGAGGATATGCATGGGTGTAGTTCCTGACCCAATAATATAGTATACGTCATCCTCCATATCATCAATTATTTCTAAGGCTATTGATATTTGTGCGTCATGGTCTGCTTGAGGAGTTTGGGATTTCTGTCCCTGAAGGTAGGTTTCATCGTATGGAACCTTTAAAAACCCGTGAAGGGCTACTTCTACCCTATCTTCTCTAAAAGCATCCTCATCTAAGTCTACAACTTCCTCATCTCTTAGGTCTAGGCTAGCTCC
>CAZFXW010000049.1:0-10584 GCA_964523385.1 uncultured Peptoniphilaceae bacterium
GAAGTCTTTGGCTTTCTGGCTTAATGGCTGCTGATTAGTTTTCTGTTCATAATCTTGCTCCTTTCATTCATTTACCAATATGTTTCCATGTATGTATACCAATTTTATCAAGTCGTTACGCTAAAAGCCTTGGATAATCTAAGGGGAGAAAAAAACCCAGCCACTAGGGCTGGGTTAAAAGTTCAACTAGCCTAATAGCATGGTGGCGATTTTAAAATAAACTATTAAGCCACCGGCGTCTACCACTGTGGTGATAATAGGGCCTGCCATTAGAGCTGGGTCAATCTTTAATTTTTCAGCTAGGATTGGAAGCAATCCACCAATCAAGTTGGCCATAAGTAATACGGCTGCTATGGTAATGGAGATTACAAGGGCTTCTGCGCTGCTGGCTCCATCTATAAGCATTAGTTTGCCGAAATTAATCACTCCTAAAACTCCACCTGTTAGCAGAGAAATCATAGTTTCTTTTTTAAATATTTTAAGAGCCTGATTAGATTTAATCTCTCCAGTAGCCAATCCTCTGATTATTAAAGTTGAAGATTGGGTTCCAGCATTTCCTCCTGTGTCCATAATCATAGGCATAAAAAGGGTTAGTATAGGCATGGCCAAGAGGGCTGCCTCGTAAGTTTCGATTATTCTTGCTGCAATAGTGGCCGAAAGCATTAGAACTATTAACCAAGGAAATCTATGTTTGGTAAGCTCCCAGACACTCTCTCCGATGTATTCCTCTTCATCTGGCGTCATGGCTGCCAGTAACTGGAAATCCTCTGTGGCTTCCATTTCCATAACCTTTAAAATATCATCAACGGTAACTATGCCAGTCATTCGGTTCTCATGGTCAACTATTGGAATAGCGATAAAACCATACTTGTTAAACTTATCTGCCAGCTCTTCCTGGTCCTCATCAGTAAAGCCGTAGACCATATTAGAAACCATAACATCTTCAACCAATAAATCCTCATCGGAAATTACCAGGCTTCTTAGGGAAGCGATTCCTAGAAGCTTTCTACTGTCATCTAATACATAGCAGGTGTAGACTGTCTCGCTAGACATACCGATAGCTTTTATATGGTCTAAAGCTTGCTTTATTGTCATATCCTTTTTCAATGATACGTACTCTATGGTCATCAAAGCGCCGGCAGAATCCTTAGGGTATTGAAGATACTGGTTAACCAAGTCTCTTTTATCCTTATCCGTATATATGAGAATTTTATTTACCAGATTAGCTGGAAGTTCCTCAACCAGATCTACCATATCATCTAGGAACATTTCCTGGACAATCTCCTTAACTTCTTCATCTTCTGCTGCCTGAACAATCTCTATTTGCTCATCTATATCTAGAAATGAGAAAACCTCTGCTGAATTATCCTTAGGTAGCATTCTAAAGAGCAGTAGGGCGGATTTTGGGTCTAGCTCTTTAAAGCTCTCTGCCAAATCTACCGAGTTTGTTTCTTTAAGAATCTGTTTAAGCTCAGAGTAGTTCCTCTCTTTTAATAGTTTTAAAATCAATTCTTCGTTCATTTTCTTCTCCTTTCTAGACTAACTCTAGTTTTAGTTTAACATAGGAACGAGATTTGTCAATTAAGCCAACAGCAGGCCTAAGAGCAATCTAGGACTCCTAAGCTACTTCTACTAAAGACTTATTCAAGTTATAATGTAAGGAAGGAATCGAGGAGGTTTTATGAAAAAAATCTACATATATTTATTAGCAATAAATTTACTGGCCTTCTTATGTTATTTTGCAGATAAAAAATTAGCTCAAAAAAATGCTCACAGAATAAGGGAGAGGACTCTAATTCTCCTATCCTTAGCTGGTGGAAGCATTGGATCCTTAGTTGCTATGAATCTTTTTAGGCATAAGACAAAAAAGGGCCTTTTCAAATATGGCTTACCTATAATTTTATTGGGACAAGTGATTTTAGCTTGGTGGCTTTGGAAAAATGGTGATTTAGTTTTCTGGTAGGAGCCACCAGAAAAGAGAGACGGTCATTAAAGAATTTCTACCATTATAAGAAAAAACGGCGCTGCCTATGGCAGCGCCCTATATATTTATTCACTTTCCCAAAGGACTGCTTGTCCCTTTTCTAAGGACTTTTTTACGTCGATTATCCTTTGGTTAGAAGATCCCCTAAACTGAAGGGATGGATCCTTTTTATCCTCTTCAAATAGGCCGTCTACTAAGACGTCGGCCTTTTCTAAAAGTTCTTTCCTGTAGGAGTTGTCTAAAATTTGCTCTACGGTGTAGCCAGAGTAAATCCAAATGCTCTTGCCGGATTTTTTCCTTAGTTCTTTTAAAACTGGAGCCAGCTCTCTAGCACTCTGGAAAGGCTCTCCACCTAGAACAGTCAAGCCTGTGACTTCATCAGCCGATAAGAGACCTAGGACTTTTTCCGTCGTCTCCTCTGTCCAGTCTTCTCCATAGTCAAAGTCAAAGTACTCTGGGTTAAAGCAGCCAGGGCAATTATGGGTACAACCACTTATAAAAATGCTGGTTCTAATTCCTGGCCCATTGGCTATGTCGAACCTTCTTATTTGAGAGTATTTCATTAGATATGCATGACCCTTGAGTCAATTTCCTTGGTTCTTCCCTCGTTCCAGAAGTTTTCTCCTAGGTAGCCACAGGTTCTTCTGATTACTGTCAGCTCTTCCTTGTCGGCATTTTGACACCTTGGACACTCCCAGTCTCCACTTTCACCGATAATAATCTCACCGTCAAAGCCGCATTTGTGGCAAAGGTCTAACTTGGTATTAAACTCAGCATAGGAGATATTATCGTATATAAACCTAATCATGGTCAAAATCGCCTCGATGTTGTTGGCCATGTTGGGAATCTCTACGTATGAGATTGATCCTCCAGTGGATATCTCTTGGAACTGAGACTCAAACTTAAACTTACTAAAGACGTCTATATTTTCCCTCACGTCTACGTGGTAGGAGTTAATATAGTAACCCTTGTCGGTTATATCTTCTATCTCTCCAAACCTAGCTCTGTCTATGGCGCAGAACCTATTGGTCAAAGACTCAGCTGGCGTGCCGTAGAGAGCAAAACCTAAACCTGTCTCTGCCTTCCAATCGTCTACTGCCTTTCTAAGTCTAGCCATTATCTTAAGGGCAAAGGCCTCTCCTTCTTCTGAAGTGTGGCTCTGGCCTGTAATTAGCTTCGAAGCTTCGTAGATGCCAATGTAGCCTAGGGAAATGGTCGCATAGCCGTCCTGTAGGTAAGGGTGGATTTTCTCTCCCTTACCTAACCTGGCGATGCCTCCGTGCTGCCAGTGGATAGGCGATGCGTCACTGGTCACGTCCTTAAGTAGGTCGTATCTCAGTAGAAGGGCCTTTTTAACTAGCTCTAGCCTTTTTTCAAGGAGCTCAAAGAACTTTTCCTCATCTCCCTGAGTTAGTATACCAATCTGAGGTAGGTTAAGGGAAACTACTCCCATATTAAACCTGCCGTTGACCACGTATTCTCCGTCAGCATTTTTCCAAGGGGCTAGGAAGGACCTACATCCCATAGGTGAAAAGACATTACCTGCGTAGATTTCCTTCATCTTCTTGGCAGAGATATAGTCTGGATACATTCTCTTGGCTGTACACTCAGCCGCCAGCTCTGTTAGGTAGTAGTACTCGCTATCAGGGTGGATATTGTGCTCGTCAAGGACGTAGATTAGCTTAGGGAAGGCTGGGGTGACGTAAACGTCAGCCTCATTCTTAATCCCTTCGATTCTCTGCTCTAGGATCTCTTCTTGGATTAAGGCTGCTTCTTTTTCATATTCATAGCCTGGTTCAAAATGCATAAAAAGGGTTACAAAAGGAGCCTGGCCATTGGTAGTCATTAAAGTATTGATTTGGTACTGCATGGTTTGAATGCCATCTTTGATTTCCTTCTTGGTCCTCTTCCATGCAATTTCCTCAGCCTTTTCCATATCTGGCTCAATGCCGTAAACTTCCTTTTGCTCTTCAACCACATTGTCTAAGTATTTCTCATAGGAAATCCTAACAAAAGGAGCTAAGACCCTATCGATTTCGTTAATAGACTGGCCACCGTATTGGCCTGAGGCTATTTGAGCGATGATCTGGGTTGTTACCGTACAGGCTACTTGAAAGGACCTAGGCCTATCGATTTTCTTGCCGTTGATTACCGTTCCATTGTTTAGCATGTCCTCTAGGTTCACTAGGCAACAGTTAAACATTGGCTGGATAATATAGTCCATGTCGTGGAAGTGGATGGCTCCTGAATCATGGGCCTGGACTACATCCGTTGGAATAAGCATTCTCCTAGCTATATCCTTAGAGACCTCTCCTGCGATTAAATCTCTTTGGGTAGACACTATGTAGGCGTCCTTGTTGGAATTTTCCTCCATTACTTCCACATTGCTCTTGTGAAGAAGGCCTAAAATTCCCTCGTCAGTTGTGTTTTCCCTTCTCTTAAAGCTCTGCACTGCCTTGTAGTTTTCATAAGCTCTGGCTGTGGCAGGGTTGCCATGCTCTAATAATTTATAGTAAACTTGATCTTCTATTTGGTAGATGGTTATATCTTTGCCTACGACCATGGCGTAGTCTTCGATTTCCTTTGCAATTTGCTCTGCTAGGCCCGGCTGGTAGATTCCACTAGAACTGTGCATCGCCTTTTCGATAGCTATTGCAATTTTTTCCCTGTTGAACTCAACATTTGATCCATCTCTTTTAATAACTTGAACAGTCATACTCTCTCCTTCCCTAAATCCGATACCACTATACTACTACATATGGTGGTTAATTTCAAACGACCACAATCTATAGTGGTTTTCTTTTGGAAGATTATAAATGACAAGCAGATGAATGGGTGGAATAAGAGGAATAAGTATTCATAAAAAAAGAAGAATTAAGGACCCTATTCCCCTATAAATAAAAAAGCTTTTCTTTAAATGGGACAGGTAGTGGCGCCTGCCGAAATGGATTGATGGCTATAGAAGTGAATAAAAAATAAATCCTAGGCTAGGAAAACAACCACTATATATGGTGGTGATTAGACATAAAAAAAAGAGCCCTAAGATATATTGGGGCTCTCTCTAGATAGGGTCTACAAATTCTATTTTTCTAACATAGAACTGGCTATAT
Organism: uncultured Peptoniphilaceae bacterium; assembly: GCA_964523385.1. Lineage (GTDB taxonomy): Bacteria > Bacillota > Clostridia > Tissierellales > Peptoniphilaceae > CAZFXW01. The sequence continues at coordinate 5,095 of CAZFXW010000049.1, forward strand.
TTTTACCTACTTTCCAATTACGGTAAGCAGGTAGGTCAATAGTCCACTATCTTTCATGATGAAGAAACCTAAGGCAACTAGTAGGAAGGGAATAATAACCCTTTGGTGCTTTTGGACTTCTTTGCTAAGGACCGGCATCTCGGCCAACCTCTTTGCGCTAATAAGGGATAAAAGAGTCAGGGCCATAAAAAGACCAAAAATTAAAATCCATTCAACTTTGTTTTTCCCAGCTAATAGAGACACGTAAATTCCTACATTGTCTCCACTGGTTGCCAGGCACATAAAGAGGATGGTCCTTAGAAGCTGATTGCCCTTCTGCTCACCTATTGTAGACAGGGATTCGTGGTGTTGTTTTTTTGGTGGTAGGGCTAGCTCAGCAAAGGCTTTAAGTCCCATATAAAGGGGTACTAGGCCCAGGAGTCCCAACATCCATTCCTCAGGTAGGAAGTGGACAAAGAAGGTCATAATCAATGCTGTTGCAATTATTATTGTCATAGCTGTTAAGTTTCCAAAGTAGACAAAACGATCTTGGGTATGGTCAATTTCAGCAAAGACTATAGTGAGTATCAAGGTAAAGTCGATATTTGTAGCTAAAAAAACCAGCAAGGTAGTTACTAGTAGTTTCATACTTGCTCCTTATTTTATATTTTCTCCGATTATATCACATAGACCTTTGTAGATAGCTGACTCTGATAATGAAAAAAGACCATGTTTCCATGGCCTTCTCTTTTATCCTTCTATTGTGGCGTAGATTACAGCCTTGATAGTGTGCATCCTATTCTCAGCCTGTTGAAAGACCAGGGATTTTTTTGACCTAAAAACCTCCTCGGTTACTTCCATTGATTCTAGGCCGTGTTCCTGGTAGACTTTTTCACCAATTTCCGTGTCCCTATTGTGGCAGGCTGGCAGACAGTGGAGGAAGATGCTGCCTTCGGCTGTCAGATCCATAATTTCCTTATTTACTTGGTAATCCTTGAGCTCAGCAATCCTAGGTCCCCAAAGCTCCTCTGCCTCTCCCATGGAAAGCCAGACATCAGTATAGATAATATCTGCACCCTGGGCTGCTTTTACAGGATCTGATTCTAATGTCACGCTACCGCCTGAGTCTTGGGCGATTTCCCTGGCCTTAGCTACCAAGTCCTCTGCTGGAAAAAGGTCCTTAGGAGATGCAGCGGTAAAGTGTAGACCCATCTTAGCTGAGGCTATCATAAGTGAATTAGCTACATTGTTTCTAGCGTCACCCATATAGACTATATTTAAACCCTTGAGTATCTTAAAATGCTCTTCAATAGTTAAAAGATCTGCTAGCATCTGAGTTGGGTGGAAGGAGTCGGTCAACCCATTCCATACCGGCACCCCAGCATTTTGAGCAAATGTTTCAATAAGTTCCTGACTATAACCTCTATATTCAATTCCGTCGTACATCCGACCTAGTACTCTGGCTGTGTCTTCAACGCTTTCCTTCTTACCCATTTGGCTACTGGCTGGATCTAAATAGGTTACACCTAAACCTAGGTCCATACCAGCAACCTCAAAGGCACACCTAGTTCTGGTAGATGTCTTTTCAAACAAAAGGACTATATTCTTTCCCTCTAAGTTTCTATGGCTAGTGCCGGTCCTTTTTAAGCTCTTAAAATTAGCGGCTAGGTCTAATAAGTATCTAATTTCTTCTGGGGAGAAATCTAGTAGTTTTAGAAAATTTCTCCCTCTAATATTCACTCCCATATGTCTGTCTATATCCTCCTTAACGATTTAACGTACTACTATTATATTAGAAACCCTGGTAAAGTAAAACCAAGCCTAAGATTAAAAACACTAAGCCAAAGGCACTTTGGACAACCTTTGCAATTGTTCCCCCACCAGCACCAGCTCCCATGCCCGAACCTGACAAGGTGCCTACAATTATAGTCAACAAGCTGTGACCTAGGGCATACAGTAAGAATAGGAGTAGGCTAGTCACCAATGAAGAACCGGTAGACGAAATCATAATCATAAGGGCTATCATTACTGGAGTGGCACATGGGGAAGCAAATATACCGGATATTATCCCTAGGCCAACGGCTCCCTTAGCTCCAGCCTTGAACCTATTGCCCTTGGCCAAGAGCCTAGAAAATATATCTACTACTCCGAATTGCTGGAGGGCCATGAGTATCATCAAAAGCCCTAAGGGGATATAAATCCAGCGACCAGCAAAGCTAATCATCTTACCTGCGAATGCTGAAAATATTCCGATTATAGCAAAGGTAATAGTCGAGCCTAGGGCATACAATAGGCTAATTTTAAAGGCCTTCTTCCTATCCATCTCTCCCTGGCCATGGCCTAGATATGCGATAATAAAAGGTAGGTTGGTTAGGGAACATGGGGTTAAGGAGGTAAAAAATCCTCCAAAAAAAGCAGCGAGGGGAAGTAAACCCTCCCCCTCCCTGATTACTGCACTTAAAGTGTGTAGTAGATTATTTAGCATTTAGCTCACCTAGGATATCTTCCATCTGATTGAGCTTAAGCTGGCCGTAAATCATCGAAAGGTCGTGACCTTCCGAATCACCACCTGAAAACTTTTGAATCATCTTGTCGTAGCCAGTGTCTGAGCTATAGGCAGCTCCGTTCTTGTCGATAAGCATTGTTGCAGGGGTACCTTGGATTGGCCATTGGGCCGAGAAACCTGGTACGTGGTCTATATCCACGTACTTAACGATAGCTTTGCCTTGGAGCTCTTGGTTTAGTGCTTCTAGGTAGGGCTTCATCTCAACACAGTAGATACAACCTTCTGATCCAAAGGTTAAGCTAATAGGAATACCGTAGGACTTAAGCCTATCTAGGTCAATTTCTTCTGTAGCATAGAATTCAAAATCTCCAGCCTCTTTTTCCTCTTGGACTGGGTTATCTAGAAGGGCTTGAAAATCTTCTGATACTTCCCTGCTAATCACTTCCGTTTCTGTGGCTTGAGTATCTTCACTCTTAGCCTTATCTGTGACTTCAGAAGCAGCTTCTGTAGCCTCGGTTTGGGTCTGGACCACTGGTCCAGCAGCTTTATTTTTCACATAGTAAATCCCAGCGATTAATACAATTATTAGCCCAACTATGATTATATTTCTTTTTTCTTTCATAGATCCTCCTAATCTTCAGGAAGTACAGCTGCCCCTGCTTCTTCCTCTTCAGTGGCTTCTGTCTCTTCGGTAGCTGGTTCTTCCCAGGCCCTATGCTCTTCACGGTAGATACCGGCAGCTGGTTGGGTAGCTGGAGCCTCTTGCTCTACAGGTTTTTCATTCTTTTCTGGTTCAGAAACTTCCTCATCAGCAGTAGGAGCTTCTGTTTCCTCCTGCTCTGGTTCTTCCGTCTCCTCTTCCATCATCTCTCCAGTGACGATGTAGAGGGCTTCTTTTTTCTGAGAAAGAGGCACTTTTAAATATTTAACTTCCTTTGAATAGTCTACTCTTCCTGCCAAGTCTTGAGTTATAGATGTTCTAGCACACGACGTAAGCAGGACTAAACTTATAATTCCGATTGCAATTTTTTTCATAATAACCTCCGTCCATTTATTTTATCATATAAGAAAGATTTCACCTAGGTTAGAATAAAAAAAGGACCCCTAAGGATCCTTTAATTTGATAGCTTCTTGTAAACTTTTTTAGTTTTATTTTTTCTCAAAGACTAGTTTGTCTTGGTCTACATCAACTAGTAGGGAGTCTTTTTCTTCAACAGCTCCGCTGATAATCTCCCTACTAAGCTCTGTTTCGATTTCCTTTTGTAAGAATCTCTTAATTGGCCTTGCTCCGTATCTAGATGAGTAGGACTTATCTAGGACGTAGTCTTGAGCTTCCTCTGTAAGTTCTAAGCTTATCATCCTATCCTTTAACTTGTCGTTGATTTCGTCGACAGTCAGTTGGATAATAGCTTTAATATCAACTCTTGATAGGGGCTTGAACATTACGATTTCGTCGATTCTATTAAGGAATTCTGGCCTGAAAAGACCTCTCATCTCAGTCATGACAGCGTTTCTAGTTTCCTCGCCAATGTCCTCACCTTCGTAGATATCTTCCATAATGATGTGAGAACCTACGTTTGAAGTCATGATGATTACAGTATTCTTAAAATCTACTACCCTACCCTGATTGTCGGTTAATCTACCGTCGTCTAAGACCTGCAGGAGGATGTTAAAAACGTCTGGGTGGGCTTTTTCAATCTCATCAAAGAGAACCACTGAATAAGGGGCCCTTCTAACGGCTTCGGTTAGCTGACCACCCTCGTCATAGCCTACGTATCCTGGAGGTGCTCCAACTAGTCTAGAAACTGAGTGCTTTTCCATATACTCAGACATGTCTATTCTAATCATATTTCTCTCGTCATCGAATAGGGCCTCTGTAACAGCCTTGGCCAACTCAGTTTTACCAACTCCAGTAGGCCCTAGGAAGATAAAGGATCCTATTGGTTCGTCAACTGACTTAAGGCCTGCTTTGGCCCTGATGATTGCATCGGTAACTGCGTCCACTGCTTCGCTCTGGCCAATAACCCTTTGGTGGAGGATTTTGTCTAAATTTAAAATCCTCTCCCTTTCGCTTTCAGTTAATTTTGAAAGGGGTATGCCTGTCCAAGAGGAAATAACTTCGGCGATTTCTTCCTCAGTAACCTCTTCCTTAAGGCTAGAGTCTTCCTTTTCTGCTCTTTCATTGGCTTCTTTTAGCTCTAACTCTAAGGGAGCTAGTCTTCCATACTTAAGCTCTGAAAGTTTTTCTAAATCATAGTTTCTATTAGCTTCCTCGATTTGGATTTTGACTTGATCGATTTCGCCTTTAATCTCTTTAACTCTGTCGATTGACTTTTTCTCTTCCTGCCAGTTAGCATAGTCAGAGTCATACTTTTCCTTTAACGAGGCCATTTCTGTCTCTAAATCTTCTAACCTTCGCTGGGAAGCTTCGTCCTCTTCCTTCTTAAGGGAAACTTTTTCAATCTCTAGCTGGAGGATTCTCCTTCTCATCTCGTCTAGCTCTTGAGGCATTGAGTCAATATCAGTCCTAACCATGGCCGAAGCCTCATCCATCAAGTCGATAGCCTTGTCCGGTAGGAATCTATCGGTAATATATCTGTCAGAAAGGGTAGCTGCAGCAATAACCGCCGAGTCGGAAATCCTGATTCCATGGTGGATTTCATACCTTTCCTTAATACCCCTTAAAATAGAGATTGTGTCCTCAACTGTTGGCTGATTTACCAGGACCTGCTGAAATCTTCTTTCTAAGGCTCCGTCTTTTTCTATATATTCTCTGTATTCATTGAGGGTTGTGGCTCCAATTGTATGAATCTGTCCCCTAGCTAGCATAGGCTTGAGCATGTTCGAAGCATCTAGCGACCCTTCCCCAGCTCCTGCTCCTACGATAGTGTGGAGCTCATCGATAAATAGTATAATCTGTCCATCCGAGCCTTGGATTTCCTCTAAAACTTCCTTAAGCCTTTCTTCAAACTCTCCCCTGTACTTAGCCCCTGCCACCAGAGAAC
>CAZFXW010000050.1:0-9513 GCA_964523385.1 uncultured Peptoniphilaceae bacterium
AAAAGAGCCAGATGATAGCCAGATTGAGGTTGGAATTGCTGCTCTTAAGGCAGTTATTCCTGAAAATCCGGAGGCTGACCAATGGTAGTAGGAGAAGCCCATAAGTATTTAGTGGAAAGTGAAGCATATATCCTAATCGAGCATTTGACAGGACTTAGCCGAAGCCAGCAGATAATAAATCCCCAGCGGGAGCTTAGTCAAGATCAGGAAAGAAAGTTTTTTGAATTGGTGGCTAGGAGAAAAACTGGCTATCCCCTCCAATATATTCTCGGTTACTGGTGGTTTTACGACCTAGAGTTAGAAGTGGAAGAAGGGGTTTTAATACCTCGACCTGAAACTGAAATTTTAGTAGAGGAAGCTTTAAAATATGCACGGGATGGAGATAGAATCCTAGATATTGGCATTGGAACTGGAGCTATATCTCTTAGCCTGGCCAAGGCCAGAAAAGGTGCTGAGATAATTGGAGTGGATATTAATCCACAAGCAGTGGATTTAGCTGAAAGAAACAGGCTTAAGCATTCAATAGAAAATGTAGAGTTTTTTATCAGCAATCTCTTTGAAAATGTCGAAGGTACTTTCGATATGATAGTGACCAACCCTCCCTATGTCAGTGAAGATGAGGACTTGGAGCTAGAGCTGTCCTATGAACCGGACGAGGCACTTTACTCAGGAAAAACTGGCCTAGATTTAATTGAAAAAATTATTCCCCAATCCAAGGAATATTTGACCAAATATGGTATAATAATTATAGAGATAGGATACGACCAAGGTGAACGAGTTGTGTCGCTACTTGAAGAAAATGGATTTAAGGCCCAAATTCTTAAAGATTACTCTGGCTTTGACCGAGTAGCGGTTGGGAAGGTGCTTTAATGGACTATTGGAAACTATTTGTTTCGTTTTTTAAGATTGGACTTTTCTCCTTTGGAGGGGGCTATGCCATGATTCCCATGATTAGGGAAGAGGTGGTTTTAATAAATGGTTGGGTAACCGATATGGAGCTTATAGATATGGTAGCCATATCCCAGATGACACCAGGCCCCATAGCAATTAATCTTGGGACCTATATCGGCTACAAAACTCTAGGAGTTTTGGGCTCGAGCCTGACTACTTTTGCAGTTTGCCTACCTTCTTTTATTATAATGAGCCTTGCCTTTAAATTTGTTAGTAGCTATAGGGATTCGGTTTATTTAGATTGGTTCTTTACTGGACTTAGGCCTGTGGTTGTAGGATTAATACTGTCAGGAGCCCTATCTATAGTAAATGAGTCTTTAGTAGACTTGCCAACAGTTCTTATTGCCTTGGTATCCTTTGGCTTGGTTCATATGGTTAAACTTAATCCTATGTTAGTGATAGGTCTGTCGGCAGTGGCGGGAGTGGCCATCTATGGTTTCTAAGGGAAATCAAAGGGTAGGGTTATTTCAACTTTTTAAGACCTTTTTTGCCATTGGGATTTTCACCCTAGGTGGTGGAGTTGCCATGATTCCCATAATGGAAAGGGATATTGTCAAAGAACATGGCTGGCTAGAGGCAGAGGAATTTTTGGATGTAATTGCGATAGCCCAGTCTACACCTGGAGTGCTGGCTGTTAACACCAGCATTTATATTGGCTATGAGCTTAGAGGTTTTTTGGGAGCATTGATTTCCCTTCTGGGGACGGTTATGCCCTCCTTTTTAATAATGATTGTTATCGCTAGGTTTTTCACAGATATAAGGGAAAATAAATTAGTTGATTCTATGTTTATGGGAATAAGACCGGCTGTAGTAGCTCTTTTAGCTTCTTCGGTTTTTACCATGGGCAAGAGGTCAAAGCTTAGGATTTGGGGGCTTCTTCAGGTTTTAGCTGTAGCTTTTTTAGTATCTTACTTTGATTTGAGTCCGGTTTTAATAATATTAATCGGCGGCCTAGGATATTTGATATATAGACTTATAAAGAATAGAAGTTAAGGCTGGGTCTAAGGGCCCAAGGAATTACAAGGGGTGATAATGTGATTGATCAACTTAAAGCAATAGAAGAAAAGTATGTAGAATTGGAAAAGCAAGTGGCTGACCCTGAAGTAATGAAGGATATGGACAATTGGCAAAAAATGATTAAAGAGCATGCTAGCTTGACTCCTATCGTTGAAAAAGCCAGAGAATATATCGACAGTAGTGAGGTACTTGCAGAAGATAAAGAGATGTTAGAGATTGCTGATGACGAGGAAATGAAGGAATTACTAAGAGATGAGATAGATGCAAGGACCAAGATGCTGGAAGAGCAGACTGAAGAACTTAGAATTCTACTCCTTCCAACTGACCCCAACGACCACAAGAACGTAATCGTCGAAATTAGGGCTGGAGCGGGAGGAGACGAAGCAGGCCTTTTCGCTGGTGAGCTTCTGAGAATGTACCAGATGTTTGCTGACTCTAAGGGTTGGAAAACTGAAGTCCTTGAGGCTTCTACTCAAGGGGTAGGAGGTATCAGTGAGGCTGTATTTATGATTAAAGGTGATGGGGCCTACTCTTTATTAAAGTATGAGTCAGGTGTCCACAGAGTTCAAAGGGTTCCAGAAACCGAATCAGGTGGAAGGATTCACACATCTACAGCTACAGTGGCTGTACTGCCAGAAGCAGAGGATGTAGACGTGGAAATCAACAACAACGACCTTAGAATTGACACCTTTAGGTCATCTGGTAACGGAGGCCAGTCAGTAAACACAACTGACTCGGCAATTAGGATTACCCATTTGCCTACTGGACTAGTAGTTTCTTGTCAGGACGAAAAGTCCCAGCACAAGAATAGAGACAAAGCTATGAAAATCCTTCAGGCTAGGCTCTATGATCTGATGATGGAAGAGCAAGCCAAGGAGATTTCTGAAGACAGAAGAAGTCAGGTAGGGACAGGGGACAGGTCTGAGAGAATTAGAACCTATAATTTCCCCCAGGGTAGGATTACCGATCACAGAATTGGTAAAACTATTCACCAACTCCAAGACTTTTTAAATGGAGATCTACAGGATATGATTGATGCTTTGATTCAGGAAGACCAGACTAAAAGGTTGGCAAAAGTTAGCTAATAGGGGCCACTCAAGTGGCCTTTTTATTAAAATTAATACCTAGTGTTTAAGTATGGAATAGCCTGGGTATAATGTCAAATGAGGTGATATAATGAATATTGAAGTAACACAAAGGGCCTTAGATAAGATAGATTCTCTTTCAATTGATAAGGAAAACAAGGTTCTTTCTATAAATTTAGTAAATTACAACTGACAAGGTCCATCTTTTTCTCTGACGGCGTCAGACATTGATGATGAGAAGGCGACTTACAAGCTAAAGGATTACAGACTTCAGATTAAAAAGGATATTCTGGAGATGTTTGAGATAATAAGCGTAGACTACAATGACCTAGGAGGGCTTAATCAAGGTTTTTCAGTTAAGGCTAGAGAGTCTGAGGAAACTGAAGTAATCGAAGCCTTGCCGGTTGACTAATAATTAAAGGTAATTTAAAATCTAATTATAAAAAGAGGAGGTGGAGTATGACTATTACAAAAGATATGGTAATTGGCCAGGTGATTAGAAAAGATCCTAGCAAAATTCAAATTCTTATGGAAATGGGGATGCCATGTGTTGGATGTCCAGCCAGCCAGTTTGAAACTCTGGAAGAAGCAGCCCAAGTCCATGATATGGATATAGATAAGCTTATGGAAAGGCTTAACGAAATAGAGGAAGAAGACTAAAAGACCGCCCAAGGGGCCGTCTTTTTATGGTCAAAAGGGCTAGGAATAGGGCTTTCTTTAATTTAAGCTTATACTATGATAAGATTTAACCATTAGAATGAAAGTGGTGAAACTATTGTTATACTTAATTTTTGCACTTGTAGGCTTTTTAGCCTCAATTGTTGGTTCAATGACTGGAATTGGTGGTGGGGTTTTAATCAAGCCAATTTTAGATTTAACTGGTTTGATGAGCGTAGCTAGCATTAGCTTCCTGTCTGGGGCTACAGTTCTTTCTATGTCAGTTTATGCTGTAGCCAAGGCTTATTTGAATAGGGATCCAGAAGAAGAGTCAAATTTAGGAACTATTGTCCCCCTAGGTCTAGGGGCGGCTATCGGTGGAATTATTGGCAAGAATATATTTGATTATTTTGCCAACACCATGCCAAATCCAGATGGAGTGGGAGGACTTCAGTCTATAGTTTTAGGACTAGTCACTCTTATAACCTTAATTTATGCAATTAAGGAAGATTCGATAAGGACACACAGGGTAAGAAATACACTGGTTATTGTTATTATCGGCCTACTCTTGGGAATAATCTCGGCTTTTCTAGGAATCGGTGGAGGCCCAATTAACCTAATGGTCCTATCCTTTCTGTTTTCTATGGATATTACTACGGCAGCCCTTAGTTCATTAAATGTTATTATGTTTTCACAAATAGCCAGCATCGGAAATACAATTTTAACAAATAATGTGCCGACAATTCCCATACCTATTTTAATTTTAATGGTAATTTCAGGAATTCTCGGAGCGGCAGTAGGCAGGAAGATTGAAGAAAAAATGAGCTCTAGACAGATAAGGAGCCTCTATATTTTTGCCCTAATTGTAATAATAGTATTGAATATTATCAACACCTATAGATTTTTAGGGTAAACATAGAGAGACGAGGGCAAAGCCCTTGTCTCTTTTCTTATGTTATAATTACTTAAATACTAAAAAGTTTTGACCTAGGTAGTTTAAGATCGTGTAAAGAACCATACCCACTGCCAAGGCTATATTGTCTTGAAGGCGTGGGTTGGCTTGGATAAAGTTTTTAACCAGCGGCTGGGCTAGGCCGTAGGCTATAAAGTAGCAGACAGCTATATTAAGGGCAAAGAAAAGAACTTCCTTTCTAGTTTCTCCTTGAGATTTAAAGGTAAAGTGTTTGTTTAGAAAGAAACTAAGGATTGAAGCTAGGAAGTAGGACAGGCCTGAAGAAGGCCAATATGAAAAATTTGCCAGGTTGTAGAGGCCAAACATCAGGCCTGTTCCAACTAAAGTATTTATTCCGCCGACTATTAAGTATCTAAAAATTTTGTTTTTTAATAAAGTATTTTTCATTTAATCACCTAGGCTAATTATATCAGATGGAGGATGTATGAATAACAGGAAGATTGGTTTTTTAATTTTAGTACTTGTATTAATGGTCGTGATAACAGCCTATTTCCCACCCTTAGGGGACGACTTTAATCGCCTTAACAAAGAGGGAGATAGCTTGAGCCAGCATATAGAAGCTGCCAAGGGTCATTATGAAAAATTAAATGGACGGATAATAGGAAACTTTATCTCCTATGTTTTCATTAGCCGAGTTCCTAGAACAATAATAAAAGTGGTATCCCTGGGAATTTTTCTTTGCTATATGATGAAGGCTATCAGATCCTTTAAAGCTAAGGGGTTTTTACTAGCCCTTTCGGTACTTTTATTCTTACCTCCTGGTATTTTCAGACAGGTTTACGGTTGGAGTTCTGGATTTTACAATTATTTTCCACCTATAGTCATAATATTAGTTCTCTTTAACCGGTTGGTAAACAAGAGAGTGTATAGGCCGATAGATTATTTGATTAATATTATTCTAGCCTTTGCAGGAACTCTCTTTATGGAGAACCTGAGCCTTTATTTAGTGGCTATGCCCTTTCTCATCTACCTTATCTTTAGGCCGAAAATTCAGCCCTTGCTTGCTAGTGGCCTTGGAGCACTAGCTGGTACAGCTCTAATGTTTTCATCGCCTATATACGGCCAGGTGGTGGCCCAGGAAGATAGTTACCGTTCTATAGCTGGAGGGAGTCTCTCTGAGATTATTGTGGATAAGTGGGAGATTTTTAGCAGGCTAATGATAGCTCAAAACTATCTAATACTAATCCTTTTTCTCCTTGTTTTCGGTTTGGTTGCCTATAGACTTAGGGCAAAAAACCAAAAATGGCAGAGGGAAGGAGTTATGGTTATCCTTTTACTGGGGATGTTCGCCCTATCTTTTATCAAGGAGAATCTCTTGGCTAGCCTAGTATCAATAGTCCTACATTTAGTTTTTTATATACTGATAGTTTTACGTGGTTTCGAGAGGAGGTCCTACTACAACAAGCTCTTGGCCTTTGCAGGCCTGTCAATGGCACTTGCCATGGGGCCCCTCTTGCCTGTAAATCCGATTATACAGAGGAATTTTTTTACCCCAGCAGTTTTTAATGGGCTTATTATCTTTAGTCTATATAGGATTTACAGGAGAGAAGAATCTTTACCAGACTTGGCTTGGGAAAAGGTCTTGGCTCCACTATCTCTGGCTATGCTTCTCTTATACACCTACGTTTCCATAGAGAACTATGGAGTTTACATGGAAAGGGATAGGATACTAAGAGAGGCCATAGATTCGGGAGCAACAGAAGTAGTGATTCCTAAGATGGCCCACCCTTGGATAATGGGTGGACAGGCTAGTGGCTCTCTAGGCAGGCTTCACTACAGGGAAAGACAGGAAGACGTAGAGATAAAGGTGGAGGAATGATGGAGAGGGAAGAAGTATTAAATATTATTAGTAAGTCCATTATCTTTGCTGGGGCAGAGGATAGGATTGAAGAGGTCTTTGAAAGTGGCTTGACAAGGCGCTATGCCAAAGGTGAGTATGTATTTGTCCAAGGGGAAAAACCTAGGTTTATGTATATACTTTTAAAAGGCTCGGTAAATTTAATCTACGATGACCTATTTGGCAATAGGGAGATGCTGGGAAAGTTTAGAAGGCCGGGAGTTCTCTTTGGTGAAATCTTTCTCTACCTAGGAAACGACTACCAGCAAAGTTGTGTAGCTGACGAAGATACTAGCCTATTTTTGATTTCTAGGAATTTCTTTTCTACTATCAAAGATGGATCAGACCTTAACATAAAGATAATGGAAAATTTTATAAAGCTCCTATCACAAAGGACCTATAGCTTGAATATTAAGTCAAAGGTCTTAGGAGGCGCTAGTATTAGGCAGAAAATCTGCCGCTTTCTCTACTACAATGCCTGGGGTAAAGATTCATATAATTTGCCCTTTAATCGAGAGGACTTTGCATCCTACTTGTCAGTAGCTAGGCCCTCTCTTTCTAGAGAAATGATGTCTATGGAAAGAGAAGGGTTTTTTCATCTTAAGGGTAGAGAGGTGAAAAAAATAAATTGGGATATGGTGAGAAATTTAATTTAGTAACATTTGTTACAGACTATAGGGATAGGGCTAGTATATTATAGTCATAAATCGAAGGAGGAATGTTATGTTTTGTTTTCAATGTCAGGAGACAGTTAATAATACAGGATGTACTAAGGTAGGGGTTTGTGGTAAGAAAAGCTCAACTTCTAACCTACAAGATTTACTTATTTGGAACTTAAAGGGTTTAGGTAAGCTAGCAGTAGACGCTAGAACAAGGGGAGTCGAAGTTTCTAAGGAAATTACTGAGTTCTTTAGCACGGCTCTTTTCATTACAATAACCAATGCTAACTTTAATGACGAATTTATTTTTGTTGAAATAGAAAAGGCCATGGACTATAAGGAAGAACTCTTAGAAGGAGCATCTGCAGATCTGCCAGAGGCAGCAACTTGGCTTGAAAGAGACTTTGACCTAAACATGAAAAAAGCAGAGGAAGTTGGAATCTTAGCTGAAGAGAATGAGGATATCAGATCTTTAAAGGAACTTATTATCTATGGACTTAAGGGATTAGCAGCCTATAATAGCCATGCCAATGCCTTAAAAGCCCACGATCAAGAAATTGACGTATTCATCCAAGAGACGCTTTCTAGCCTACTAGACGACTTAAGCCTAGATGAGCTAGTTGCTTTAACTCTAAAGACAGGTGAAGAAGGCTACAAGACTATGGCTCTGCTTAGTGAGGCCAACAATGGAACCTACGGTAATACCGAGATTTCAGAAGTCAGCCTAGAGCCAAGAGATAATCCAGCAATTCTGATTTCTGGTCACGACCTAAGGGACATGAAAATGCTTCTTGACCAGTGTGCTGAAGCCGGGGTAGACGTTTATACTCACTCGGAGATGCTACCAGCTAACTACTACCCAGACTTTAAAAGTTATGATAACCTAGTTGGCAACTATGGTGGGGCATGGCACGCTCAAAGGAAAGATTTTGAGTCCTTCAACGGCCCTATCCTTATGACCACCAACTGTATCATACCACCTAGCGATTCCTATAAGGACAGACTATACACTACGGGCTCAGCATCTTTCCCAGGTTGTCCACATATTGAGGGAAGCTCCGAACACAAAGACTTCTCAGAAATCATCGAACATGCTAAGAGATGTGCTGCTCCAGAGAAAATTGAGTCTGGAACAATCATTGGTGGCTTTGGCCATGAGCAGGTTTTCCAACTAGCAGACAAGATCGTAGGAGCTGTTGAAAGCGGAGACATCAGAAAGTTTGTAGTTATGGCAGGCTGTGATGGTAGGCAAAGAGATAGGGACTACTACACAGAATTTGCTGAAAAACTACCAGGAGATACGGTTATCCTAACTGCTGGTTGTGCAAAGTACAGATACAACAAACTTGGTTTAGGTGATATTGGTGGAATTCCAAGAGTTATTGACGCTGGCCAGTGTAATGATTCCTATTCCCTAGTGAGGATTGCCCTAAAATTAGCAGAAGTATTTGGAGTTGAAGACGTAAATGATTTGCCAATCTTCTACAATATCGCCTGGTACGAGCAAAAAGCAGTTATAGTTTTACTAGCCCTGCTTTCCTTAGGTGTTAAGAATATTACACTTGGGCCAACACTACCAGCTTTTATTTCCCCTAATGTTCTAGATGTCTTAGTGGAAAATTTCCAAATTAGACCGAACACTACTGTAGAGGAAGATTTAAAGCTAGCCTAGTGACAATATAAATAGACTAGGCCAGTCTAAAGGAATATAGATTTTTAAAGAAGAAGCCTTGGCTTCTTCTTTTTTTATTTGGCCTAATACTGATATAATAGGAAAGAAAGATTGGTGATGACATGAGAATTCTAGTTATAAATGGACCAAATATTAACCTCCTTGGCCTTAGAGAGCCTGGTATCTATGGGAGCGATAGTTTCTCTGACTTAAAGAAACTATTGGTTCAGACAGGTTTGGATTTAGGCGTCGAGATTAGGCATTTCCAAAGCAATTCTGAAGGGGATATAGTGACAGCTATCCAAGAAGCTCTAGGCCTTTATCAGGGGATTGTAATTAATCCAGCAGCCTATACCCATACCAGCATAGCAATTTTAGATGCCTTAGCGGCAGTAGGCCTGCCAACAGTTGAAGTCCACATATCCAGGGTTTCTGAAAGAGAGGATTTTAGGCAGATAAGCTATGTCAGCCAATATGCAGAAAAGAAAATTGAAGGTTTGGGGATAAGTGGCTATCGCAAGGCTATCTCCTACCTAGTGGAGAAAGGAAAACATGAAGGTACTGATAATAGATAATGGAGACTCTTATAGTTATAACCTCAAGGATTTAGTTTGGGAGGTTATGGGCCAGGAGCCGGATATGCTTTCGGCCGAGGACTTTGA
>CAZFXW010000051.1:0-9468 GCA_964523385.1 uncultured Peptoniphilaceae bacterium
AGTTGACAATAGCCGATCTAACTCTCTCTTTAGATTCCTTAATTGAAGCATCAGGTAGACCAACAATGGAAAAGTTTGCCAGGCCTCTAGCCAGATCAGTTTCTACTTCAATATCATAACCTTCTAAACCCATCAAAAAACAGGTCTTAATTTTTGAGTACATATGCCCTCCCTCTTTTTGCTTAAATAAATCATATCAATCTCTTTGCTATAGCTCAATAATTAAATCTACCCCTCTTATCCTTGATTCAATTAGCTGAATTTGCCATAATAGGATGTAAGGAGGTAATATTATCAATTCACTAATAGATTATATAGACTCTTCTCCAACTGCCTACCAAGCAGTTGAGAATGGAGCAAAAATTTTATCAGAAGCAGGTTTTATTGGCCTGGATAAAAAAGATAAATGGGAATTAAAGGCAGATGGAAAATACTTTGTCATCACAAATGACTCAGCCCTTATAGCCTTTAGCTTAGGAGAAAAAAACAACTCTTTCAAGATAATTGGATCCCACTCAGATTCACCTAGCTTTAGAATTAAACCCAAAGCCGAGCTTACAAGTTCAGCCTATCTACAGTTAAACACAGAGGTTTATGGTGGTCCAATTCTATCAACTTGGTTTGACAGGCCCCTTTCTTTAGCTGGCAGAGTATTTACAAGAGGAGAGGACCCTTTTCAACCAATTAGACATTTTATAAATATAGATAGAAATCTGATGACCATACCTAACCTAGCCATTCATATGAATAGAGAAATCAACAAAAGCTATGAAATTGACCCTCAGGTTGACACCATACCTCTTTTAGGACTTAAGGGCCAACTAGAAGGAGAACTCCTGAACTTGCTAGCTCAGGAGTTAGATTTAGCTGTAGAAGAGATTTTAGACTTTGATCTCTACCTTTATCCACGGGAAAAGTCTGCTATTTTCGGCATCAGAGATGAGTTCCTCTCTGCCCCAAGACTAGATAACCTATCATTAGCCTATGCTTCAATAGAAGCCTTAACCTCTGCCGAAAATCCTACAGGTATAAACCTAATAGCTATAACTGACAATGAAGAAGTAGGTTCAACTAGCAGGCAGGGAGCTGACAGCCCCATGATAAGAAACACTCTTTGGAGAATCTACCATAGCCTAGGTAAAACTGAGGAGGACTATCATAGGGCCTTAGAAGAAAGCTTTATGATCTCAGCTGATATGGCCCATGCCCTCCACCCTAGCCATCCTAGTTCGGCAGATCCAACTAATTACCCAATTCTCGGATCTGGTCCAACAATAAAGACAGCCGCTAACAAATCTTATACAACAGATGGTTATTCTGCCTCTGTCTTTAAGGAAATATGCAAAAGAGCTGGTGTACCAGTCCAAGAGTTTACTAACCGCTCTGGCAAACCAGGTGGTTCAACAATTGGGCCGGTAACCAGCTCATATATAGATATTCCTGCCATTGATGTAGGCACCCCAAGCCTTGCTATGCACTCAATTAGAGAAATAATAGCCTTAGCCGACCAAACCTATATCACCAAAGCTTTTATTGAATTTTTTAGCTATTAACCCTTTCAATATAGCCTTCGCTAAGGTCACAACCAAAAGCGGAGGCTTTTTCTTCGCCATCCTTTAAATTAACTCGAATCTCTACAGTTTTTGCATCCGAATGCTTATCTAACTCTTCGCCCGAATTTATCTCCTTACCTCTATACATAGGTATAGTATAACCATCTAAGACATAGTCGATTTCAGTTTTTGAAAAATCAACCTCTATTCCAGTTTGGCCCATAATAGCGAATATTCTACCAGGGTAACAGTTTAGAGCATTAATACTAGCTTTAAAACGAGATGAAAGTACTATAGATTTTGCTAAAATTCTTGCTTCTTCTATAGACCTAGCCCCTTCTATATGTGAAATAATAAACCTAGTAGCTCCTTCTCCATCTTTTGCTATTTGAATAGAAATATCAACCATAACCTCAGTCAATAATTCTAAGAATCTTTCATAAGAACCATCATCTTTAGAGACCTCTGCATCACTTTTGCCCGAACTCAAAATAAAAACCGTATCATTAGTAGACATATCACCATCGATCGTTAACTGATTAAAGCTATCCTTTGTAGCTTCGCTTAAAGCTTCCTGTAAAAGTTCCTTACTTATCACCGCATCCGTAGTAAGAAAGTTAATAGTGGTTGCCATATCTGGATTAACCATACCAGAACCCTTACCTATAGCAGATATGTAATAATCCTTGCCTCCTAAAATCCCTTTCATGGTTGATTCCTTGGAGACAGTGTCTGTAGTCATAATTGCCTCAGCAGCTGCCTGATGGCTACTATCCCAATCTTCCCTGCCGAAGCCTTCTTTTACTTTCTCAATTGGAAACTCCTTGCCAATCTTTCCAGTTGTTGCAACGAGGACCTGGGACATATGACAGCCCAAATAAGCCGCTGTCAACTGACAAACTTCCTTAGCCACATCTAACTCAGTGCTCGTACAACAATTAGCGTTCCCACTTAGGCCAACCATAGCCCTATGGCTAGGATTAGTTAGGTTTTCAATGGATTGGGTAACACTCCCACTTACAACAGATGACCTAGTAAAAACCCCCGCTCCTACCCCATCGTTAGTATAGATTACGGTAAAGTCTTTCTTACCTCCACCGTCTCCTTTAATATCTAAAGTCGCGCTAATAGATTTAAAACCAACTGGTTTACAAATATCTTTAATTTCTTCCAATTTTACCTCCTAAAACTTACTCCTATAAGTATATGCTAATATTAGCTCTATGTTAAGAAAGGTCTTATCAATAACTCTGATTAATAATGATATAATGGTGTGGGTGATAATATGACAAATAGAATTATTTTCCATGGAGACATGGATGCCTTTTTTGCCTCAGTTGAAGAACTAGACAAACCCTGGCTTAAAAATCAACCGCTAGTGGTGGCAGGTTCCTCAAAGAGGGGAATTATTACCACAGCCAACTACGAAGCCAGAAAGTATGGTCTCCATTCCGCCATGCCTATGTTTATAGCAAAAAAACTCTGCCCACATGTTGTCGTAGTTCCAGTTAGAAAGAAAGTCTACAGTCAATATTCAAAGAGAGTTCAGGCAATACTAAGTACCTATACAGAAAAGCTAGAAATGCTTTCCCTAGACGAAGCTTATTTAGATATGAGTCATATCCAAGAAAACCCAATTTTGGTGGCTAAAGACATCCAGGAAACAATCTGGCAACAAACCAACCTAACCCTTTCTCTAGGCATATCCTACAATAAATTTCTAGCAAAGATAGCATCAGATATGAAAAAACCTAGGGGGCTCACTCAAATTTCCAAAGACCAGGTTCCAGATATACTCTTAGACCTACCTATAAGTAATGTTCATGGGATTGGCAATATAGCAATGGAAAAATTTCAAGAAATTGGAATCTACCGGGTTGAGGACCTCATGGAGCTAAGTGAGGATTTCCTTCTTACTTTTCTAGGTAGCCATGGTACCGAACTCTACCATAGAATCCGAGGCATTGATTATAGGGAAGTAGAACCCTATAGAAATAGAAAATCCTTAGGAACAGAAAAGACCTTTAGTGAAGATATCGAGACCCTAGACGAGTTAAAATCAATAATGGTATTATTCATCGAGGAACTCTATAATGAAATAGAAAAAAAGGGAATCCAAGCTAAAACTATAACAGTTAAGCTTAGAAATTCCCTTTTTAATACTAGGACTAGGTCTTACAGTTTTGCAAACTATATGATGGATAAGAACCTAATTACGAAAAAATCCCTCTACCTCCTTGAAACTCTCTTTAAAGAAGATAGCTACAGGCTTATGGGTTTATCGCTATCAAATTTAATTAAAGATGACAAGAGACAGATATCATTTTTCGACTAAACCCAGGGCCCTTCTTAAAGGGGCCATAGCTGTATAATTAGTAAGAAAGTAGGTTCTACCCTCACCCAATATCTTTAACAGACTATCCGCATCCTGGCCTAGGACAAGATCCTGGGCCTTAAATCCTTTTTTAACTAGAACCTCCTTAATCTCTTCCCTTACTCCACCAGTTATATAAATCTTTCCTATTCTGTCGCTATTTAACTTTTCAAAGGCTGATTTTTCAAACCAAGAGAAATCCTCTCCATCAGCAGAGTTATTATTAATAGCTAGTAAAAGATTATATGACCCTTCCAATGAATTTATATAATCTATGCTTCTGTCCATGCCTGCTGTGTTCTTTACCAAATTTAAAAAACTTTTATATCCATGATAGTCAAAAAATTCTAGTCTACCCTCACCAAGATAATAATCTTCAATAGCCGGCCTAATATTCTTTGTAGTTAAACCAATTTCTAGCCCTTGGCCTATAGCCGCCAATAAATTATAAAGCATATAGTCTTGATTATAGATTGAGTGGTAGGTCTCACTATTAATTGTAAAATATCCACCTTCTCTATCTACTGATTCTAAGAGATAATCTACTTTTGGTCTTTCAAAACCGCATTCACATGAGTAGTAACCAAGGCTATCATAGAATCTTATCTTATAATCTAAAGTTTTATTGCAGCTTGGACAATCTACCTCATCATAATCTTTTGACTTCTTTGAGAACACATTTTCTCCAACTCCAAAGTATTTCACTTTAGAATCTGGATATTGAAGAGACAGCCAATAACAGTTAGGGTCGTCAGCATTGACTAATAGTCTAGTAGACTTAGGATAAGATCCTATAAGCTTACTAGCAAGCTCTCTGGCAGATCCAAACCTGTCTACTTGATCATCAAAAAGATTTGTAATTAGTCCATAATCTGGTTCAAGTGCTTGGCTAATCAGCCTTAAGAAACCCTCATCTACTTCTAAAACTGCGTAATCCCCTCTAACTTTTCCAAAGAGACTAGAATTTTCAATAAGTAAGGTAGCAATGCCTTGAGGCATATTAGACCCTTCCCTATTGTGAATAACATCTCCGGTTTGACCTAATATTTCCGCTAAGAAATGGGAAACTGTAGTTTTCCCATTGGTGCCAGTCACTACAACCGTTGGAGGGGTTTTCATCCCTTTTAAAAGATTTTTATCTATTCTCAACCCAAGATAACCTGGCAAACTTGACCCCCTACCTAGGGCTCTACCAAAAACCAATGCCATCTTGCCTATTAATATGGATAATCCTTTCATCCATCTACCTTCCCGTCAACATAATTAAATCCATAAGCCTTGAGTTAATATCCTTTAATGTAGACTTTATCTCAGTGGATTTCTCACAATCAATCTTATCTTCTATATCTGCTGCTATTAAATAGTCTAAGTTCAAATAAAGCTCTCTCATTTCATTTTCTAGACTACAGCTATCAAAATCAATACTTTCATCACTTTGCCTACCAGTTGGCATAATCTCTTCATTTGACCCTAAAGTAGGTATTATACAGTCTATACTTAGGTCTTCTTCAATTCTCTTTTTTAAAGGCTCAGATTCTTCCAACTCTCCATGGGTAAGAAATATCTTAACCGGTTTTTTATCTATCTGACCTAGCCATTTCATAATAAAGTCACTATCTGCGTGGGCTGAAAATCCTTGAAGGCTATGGATTTTTGCTTTTACGGCAATTTCTTCTCCAGCGATTTTAACCTGTTTTACACCATCGATTAGGAGTCTACCTAAAGACCCATGAGCCTGATATCCAATAAATACTACAGAGGAATTTTCATCCCATAGGCAATGCTTTAGATGGTGTCTCACCCTGCCTGCAGTAGCCATACCAGAGGAAGATATAATCAACCTTGGAAATCTAACTTTATTTAGGAGTTTAGACTCTTCTACCGACTTTATGTAATGTAAGTTGGAAAAGTCAAAAACATTATCCCCAGTTTGAATGATTTCCTTTGCTTGGTCATTAAAACTATAGGAATTTTTCATAAAAATTTTGGTAGCTTCAATAGCCAAAGGGGAATCTATATACACCGGTACCCGCTTATATTCCTGATCAGCTGGATAATTTTCATAGTAACTATTCAATTCGTAAATCAGTTCCTGAGTTCTACCTACAGCAAAGGATGGAATTAAAACAGTACCCCCCTTAAGGGCGGTCTCCTCTACAATTGACATTAAATCATCCATCGATTCCTTTAGTGGAGGATGGACTGTATTACCGTAAGTTGATTCTAGTATTAGGTAATCACAGGACTCTATATATTCTGGGTCTTTGATAATAGGCCTGCCTGGCATTCCTAAATCACCAGAAAAGACTAATTTAATCTTCTCTTCACCTATATCAACCCATAGCTCAACAATAGCTGATCCCAGTATATGGCCTGCATCCCTAAACCTTATAGCAACCTTTTCGTTAATGGCAACCACTTCATCATAGTGCTGGGGAAGAATTTTTTTCAAAGCAAAGTCTACGTCTTCCTCATTGTAAAGTGGACTTACCAGTGGCTTTCCAGATCTTTTTCTTCTAGCATTCTCCCAATCCGTGTCGGTTTTCTGTATGTGGGCCGAATCTTTAAGCATAATTTCTAATAAATCTCCGGTAGCTCCAGTACAGTAAATTCTTCCATTAAAACCATCTTTTACCAACTTTGGAAGCCTACCACTATGATCTATATGAGCGTGAGTCATTATCATTACATCTAAATCTTTAGGATTAAAGCTAAAATCTTCATAATTTTTAAGTTCTAATTCCCTACTACCTTGAAAAAGACCACAATCTATTCCAATTTTGTAACCATTAATATCCATTACATAATTAGACCCTGTAACTTCTTGTGCTGCCCCATAGAAATTTAGCCTCATTTAATCACCTAGCCTATTAGAATCCTATCTACAAATGAATCTCTCTCAGAAATATCACCGTAGATTACTACACCCTTCATCACCCTTCTACCATTTTCATCATTATAAAAAATCTGAACCGTGCTATCCTCACTCTTATCAATATCGTAATCCTGGTCACTAGAAGTTTGACCAAAGGTAAAGAGTTCCTTATCCGCTATCTGAATAATATTTATTTCATCAGGATACCTATATCTACTAGCTCCGCCAGTCATGTTTTTCCCTGCATACTTACCTTGCATACTCGCTGCAGCCCAAGATCCTACTAACTGGGAATCATATTCGACACAGTCTCCCGCTGCATAAACATCTTCGACATTAGTCCTGAAAAACTCATCTACCAAGACCCCTATGTCATAGTCTATACCCGAGCCTGTTAAAAACTCTATATTGGCCTTCATACCCTTATTCAAAACTAGCAAATCTGCTTTAATCTCTTCTCCACTCGATAGTCTAACTCCTTCAAAGCTCCCTGAACCTAAAACCGATTCTAAGTCATGACCCATGTGAACTTCTACCCCTGCCTTCTCAAGTGCATCTTTAATTATTGCTGAGAATTCATCGTTAAGGGCTGGCCTTAATAGTCTTTCTGAGTCTTCGACGATAATAGGCTTCTTGCCCATTTTAGCAAATTTCAAAGCTTCTAGGACCTGTTGGTAGCCCCCTCCAAGGATTAGAATCCTTTCACAGTCTTCAAAATCTTTAATGCTAATATCCTCTGGAGTCTTAATAACCACAATTCCTTTAGAAAATTCAGACTCAATAATTGGATGAGTCAACCTGGTGCCCGTAGCAATTAGTAATTTAGCATAGCCATAAGTTCTCCCATCCTTTAAATAAACTTCCTTCTTCAATGGGTCTAGTTTTTCAACTTCGGCTCCTAATACCAATTCAATATCGTTATCATAGTACCAATCAATAGACTTTAACCATTCATCTCTACTTGTAAATTTATTGTACACATTTTCTAATATTCTATCTTCATATTTATATAAATCTTGATTCTTGGCAATAATAGTAATCATTGAGTCCGGATCTCTTTTCTTAATTTCCTTAACCGCCTCATAACCAGCAATACCCATACCAATCACCAAGTATTCAGTTCTTTCCATCTTATCACCACCTGTCTATATAATATCACAAAAAAAGGGCGAGGACATGTCCTCACCCTATAATTTCCTATTTTTCTTACATTAGGCCCATTCCGCCCATGCCACCCATACCGCCCATGTCTGGCATGCCCATTCCAGCATCTTCGTCTTTTTCTTCGATAATTGCCGCTTCAGTAGTGATAATCATTGATACTACAGAAACCGCATTCTCTAAGGCCGTTCTAGTTACCTTAGTTGGATCTACAATACCCTTTTCGAACATATTTACGTACTTGCCTTCATAAGCGTCAAATCCTACGCCGACAGGCTCAGATTTAACTTTTTCAACCACTACTGCTCCCTCTAGACCTGAGTTAGCAGCAATTTGCTTTAGTGGCTCTTCTAAAGCTTTAACTATAATGTCAACTCCAGTTCTAACGTCACCATCATTTTCATCAAGTAGTGTTTCAACTTCTGAGATGATATCGATTAGAACAGTACCACCACCTGGAACAATTCCCTCCTGAACTGCTGCTCTAGTAGCTGAAAGTGCGTCTTCGATTCTGCCCTTTCTTTCTTTCATCTCCATTTCTGAAGCTGCTCCTACTTGGATTACAGCAACTCCACCAGATAGCTTGCCTAGTCTCTCTTTGATTTTCTCTGCATCAAACTCAGAGTCTGTCTGATCTAGTCTAGTTTGAAGTTGGTTGATTCTTCTTTCGATCTCTGCTGAGTCTCCACCACCATCGACAATTACAGTTTCATCCTTATTGATATTAACTTTCTTAGCAGTTCCGAGCATATCCATAGTAGTATCTTTTAGATCGTGACCTAGCTCTTCCGTTACCAGTGATGCTCCTGTTAGGATAGAGATGTCTCTAAGCATTTCTTTTCTTCTCTCACCATATCCTGGCGCCTTTACAGCTACAACATTTAATGTACCTCTTAACTTGTTAAGAACAAGCGTTGCAAGAGCCTCTCCTTCAATGTCATCAGCAATGATTAAAAGCTGCTTTGAAGCCTGCATAGTTTCTTCCAGAACTGGTAGGATATCTTGGATATTTGCAATCTTCTTATCAGTAACAAGGATAAGTGGATCCTCTAAGTGAGCTTCCATCTTCTCAATATCCGTTGACATGTAAGGTGAAATGTAACCTTTATCAAACTGCATACCTTCTACTACTTCAAGAGTAGTTCCCATAGTTCTTGACTCTTCAACAGTGATAACACCGTCTTTTCCAACCTTATCCATTGCCTCTGAAATAAGCTCACCAATCTTAGCACTGTCTGCTGAAATTGATCCAACTTGTGCGATTTCTTCACTTGTTTCAACTGCGTGGGAATTCTTTTGGATTTCTTCAACGGCCTTGTCTAAAGCTAGTCTAAGACCCTTTTGAAGAAGCATTGGGTTTGCACCTGCTGCAACGTTCTTTAGTCCTTCTCTTACGATTGCTTGAGCTAATACAGTTGCCGTAGTAGTACCATCTCCTGCTACATCGTTAGTCTTAGTTGCTACTTCCTTAACCAACTGGGCTCCCATGTTTTCATATCTATCTT
>CAZFXW010000052.1:0-9357 GCA_964523385.1 uncultured Peptoniphilaceae bacterium
AGCGGGCCCAATAATTCTGTTAAGTGTCCTAGTAAAAATAAGAATAATAAGAAAAATATATAGATACCTTTCATTGTTATAGACAAATCTCTGGTAGTCTACTGGTAAAAGTGAAATTAAAACCTTTGAACCATCTAGTGGTGGTAAGGGTAGGATGTTAAAGACCGCAAAAGAGACATTGTAAATTAACATCATCTGTAAAAAGTTTATTATCATAATGTTTTTAGCACCAGTTTTTGAATAAAAAACTAGGAAAAAACCAGCAATAGTGGCTAGTAGGAGGTTTGTTATTACCCCGGCCACTGAAACAACTATGGACCCTAGCTTTTGTGGCCTTAAGGCTTCGAAATTTACTGGAACAGGCTTTGCCCAACCAAATCTAAAGAGAATCATAGAAAGAGTTCCTATAGGGTCCAAATGTGATAAGGGATTTATAGTAAGACGTCCTGCTTTCTTGGCAGTAGAGTCTCCAAAATAATAGGCTGTATAACCATGGGCTAGCTCATGGCATACTATAGTTATTAGAAGAGCAAGAATCATAGTTATGGTTTGGCCTATATTAATCATCTTCGTTTTCTCCTAGATATTTTTCTAAAAACATAGCACCAAGGACTGTCTTTGAGTCTTCTAGCTGAAAATTTCTAAACATAGATAAAAATTCTTCTATACTGATTTCCACTATATTTAAAAATTCGTCATCATCTGATTTACCCTCAACATCTTCAAGATCTCTTGCCAGATAAAGACTTATCTTTTCATTGGTAAAACCAGGGGAGGTATAAAAATCATAAATAAAGTCCATCTTACCAGCTTTTTTTTGAATTTCCTCAGTTAGCTCTCTTTCAGCAGCTTCCTTAGGATCCTCATTTGCTTCAACAAGGCCAGCTGGTAACTCTAACATCATTTTTTCAACAGGCTTTCTAAATTGCTCAACTAAAAAAACCGTCCCCTCATCACTTATAGGTAGGATTACAACAGAGCTTCCATGCTCGACGACCTCACGTCTAGAGTATTTCTTATTTGGTAATTCTACAGTATCTACTCTTAAACTTATAACCCTTCCATCATAGATTTTTTCCGATTTTACAGTTTTCTCTTCATAATCCATCAATCCACCTCATTTTTATGCTTATCTATTTGTTCCCTAGCGCTTCTAATTACTGTGTCTGTAATATTACTGCCTCCAATTAGCCTAGAAACCTCCATGACAACTTCGTCACCACAGATTCTTCTCAACCTCGATTTAGTTCTCTCATCCTCAGTATATTTTTCAATTAATAAGTGATTATTTCCAATTACAGCTATTTGAGGGAGATGGGTAACCAGTAAAATCTGATACTTTTCAGCTAATCTTTTGATTACACCACCAACAATCTCAGCTGTAACACCTGAAATGCCAGCATCGATCTCATCAAACACTAAACTGGAAATAGAATCATTTTCCGCTGTGATAATCTTTAGTGCCAACATAAATCTTGACAGTTCTCCACCTGAAGCGGTTTCAGAAAGGGACTTTAAATCCTGACCTATGTTAAAGGATACCAGAAAGTCTATGTCGTCTCCCCCACCTCGGTCAATAGATTTTTCCTTAAGGCTGACCTTAAACTCAGTGTTGGCAAAGTTTAATTTTTTCAGTTCATTTCTTATGGACTTTTCAAAATCTTCTGCCACCTTCCCTCTTATCAAACTTAATTTGGTGGCTATTTCTGCAAGCTTATCTTCTTCAGCTTGTAATTGGAACTTAAGGTTCCTGCTGATTTTATCGGCTTCCATCAACCTATTATATTTTTCTTTAATTTCATCTAGATAAGTTAGAACTTCATCTTTGTTAGAGCCGTATTTCCTTCTCAGAGCTTCATAGTTTCTTATACTATCAGATAGCTCCATTAACTTTTCTTCATTAGGTACTATCGTGTCAGTAAGAGAAAACAGTTCACGTCTCAGGTCTTCCAACTGGTAGTAGACAGAGTCAAAGGCCTTTCTAAGGTCTAAAATGGCCTGGTCAAACTCCTCGGCATTTTGGAGTTGGACTATAGCATCACTTAGTATATCTAAGACATTTTTACTGTATACAGAGCCCTGAAAAGCACTCTTGGATTTTTCTAAGCAAGCTCTAATATCAGTAACATTAGATAACTTTTTGTATTCTTCCCCTATCTCATCGTAATCTGTATTTTCAAAATCCGCTAGCTCAATCTCCTCGATTTGGTAACTCAGTAACTCCGTCTCCCTAATAATCTCACTTTCACTTAAATTCAACTCTTTTATGTCTTTTTTAAGATTACTTATTGAGTCGAGAGAAAGGCCGATTTCATTGAGTAGAAGATAGGCGTTCTGGCCTGCTAACTGATCGATAAGGTCTATATAATTGGACTTGTTTAGCAAGAGTCCCGTAGAATTTTGAGTGTAAATATCTACAGTCCTGCTCATAATTGACTGGATAACCGATAGATTTACAATCCTATTATCTAGTCTAGCTACAGATCTACCGCTGTCGAAAATTTCCCTAGTTATAATAAGCTGATTATCTTTGATATCTATCCCAAATTCTTTATTTAACAGAGTCTTCACATCAGGATTAACCTCGACAAGGGCTTCTACAACAGCTTTATCTGAGTATTTACCTACTAAATTTCTGTCCGCTCTACCGCCTAAAATTAACTGAATAGAGTCAATAAGAATAGACTTACCAGCTCCGGTTTCTCCAGTCATTACATTTACTCCTTCAGTTAACTTGAAGTGAGTTTGTTCAATTATAGCTATGTTTGAAATAAATATCTCTCTAATCATCTTATCTTACAGTCATTTCTTTGATTTTTTCTTTAACATCCAATAGCTGAGTCTTTTCAAATACAGCTATAAAAATCGTATCTTCGCCTGCGATAATACCTGCCAACCCAGGGATATCTACTTTTTCTATAGATTGGGCGCAAATTTTAGCTAGGCCTGGAAAAGTTTTTACGATTATTAAGTCTTCTGTAGCAAAAACCTCCGTAACAGAGTTCAGGCAAATATCCTGTACCTTTTTTATATAAGAACTCTTGCCGTTTTCTAAAAGGGCATACTTGTAGCTACCCTTTTCACTCTGAACTTTTGAAATTCTTAACTCTTTGATGTCTCTTGAAATAGTAGCTTGGGTCGCTACAACTCCTTTGTCATAAAGAGCCTCCGAAAGTTCTACCTGAGTTTCAATTGAGTGTCTTTTTACAATATCTAGTATTAACTTCTGTCTTGCTTGTTTGCTCATATTCTCACCTGATCTAAAGTTATACCTAATAAGTTTTCAAATTCTATTGTTTCATAGCCCAGCTCCCTCAAAGATGATAATATTTCTTTGCAGTTCTGTGCACAAGTATCTAGGTAAGCTTTTCCTGCTTCTATTCCTATTTCTGTTAAATAAGTCTTCTTACCTATACTTAAATCATCTTCAAAGTCACCAAAATCATCGGTCAGTTGGAATAATAGTCCATAGTTATTTGAAAAGTTTTTTAATAGATCATAGGATTTTTCCTCTGCTTTTCCAATTATTGCACCAGATAAAATCCCCGCTGCCATCAGATCACCAGTCTTCCTTAAATACATTTCTATAAGGTCATCAGGTTTCTCTAGATGGTCGCCAATATCTAAAACTTGGCCGTAAATCATCCCCTTAACACCAGCTCTTTTTCCAATCTCATCCATAGCCTTAACCTTTGGAATTATAAGAGTTTTAGGTGATTTCAATATGTCCTGGCTCATTAACTGAAAAGCCGTATTTAACATGCCATCACCAGCTAATATTCCTAAAGCTTCGCCAAATTTTTTATGAACGCTTTCCTTTCCTCTCCTATAGTCATCATCATCCATAGAAGGTAAGTCATCGTGGACAAGGGAATAATTATGAATAAGTTCGATAGCAACTGCAAAATCTAGTACATCTCCTATCTGATCACTAAAAAGAGCATATGTCATCAAACATAGATTTGGTCTTATTCTTTTTCCGCCATCTAAAAGGGCGTATTCAAAAATCTCAACTAATTTTTCAGAGCTAGGATAGTTCTTGCAGACCTGGGCCAATCTATCTTCAATAAAGTTTGTATATATCATTAGTCCAAATCCTCCATTGAAAGTGTTTCTTCTCCTATAACCTCTTCTAGTTTGCCCTTCTCTTCTTTTAGTAGTTTTGAAAGTCTAGCATGGATGTTTTTGCCTTCTTCATATAGACGGATATTATCTTCCAGACTCACATTATCTTTAGATAGCTCCTCAATTATTGCCGATAGTCTTTCAATATATTTATCATAATCCTTAAGTTCCAATCTTACTCTCCTTGTCTACTACTTTACTCTCGAAGCTACCGTCTTTAAGATAAGTTTTAACCATATCTCCAGTTATCAGCATATCTACTGAATCTATAAGATTTCCATTTAATGTGCTGATGCTATACCCTCTAGCTAAGATTTCTTGGTTGTTGTATTTATCCAAGTTAATTTTAAGAGCCTTTAAACTAGATTCAAACTTCTGCATATTATTTTTAGCAATAGAATCTAATAAACGCTTTTGGCTTTCCAATTTCTCATTCAAAAATTTAATGCTATTAACTGGATTATTTTGCTTTAAAAGCCTAGACAAATAATCAGTTGCTGAGATTTCCCTATCTATGACCTGCTTTACTAGTGAAGATATTTTACCCATATACATATCCAAACTATAGAACATAGAAGATAGATCTGGGGTAATCAGTTCAGCTGCCTCTGAAGGTGTGGCTGCTCTAAGATCTGCGGCTAACTCAACTAGACTAGTATCTATTTCATGGCCAATAGCTGCAACTACAGGTAATTTCATCGAGTGGATTCTTCTAACTAAAGCCTCGCTATTAAATACAAAAAGGTCTTCAAAAGACCCTCCACCTCTAGTTATTAAAAGTAAATCCACATCTGACATTTGGTCGAAATAATTTAGGGCTCTTAGTAGCTCAGCTTCAGCATAATGGCCTTGTACACTAGAGTGGTAAAGAATAATATCCAAAATAGGATACCTTCTCTGTATAATGCGCAGCACATCTCTTAAAGCTGCTCCAGTATTAGAAGTAATAATGCCTAAGGTTTTGGGATAAGATACTATTTCTTTTTTGATAATAGGATCAAATAAGCCTTCCTTAGCTAGTTTTTCCTTAAGCTCCAAATATTCTTGATAAAGCTTTCCCTTACCTGTAGACACTACATCTCTTATAATAATCTGATAGTTACTGCCCTTAGCATAGGTGCTAACCGTACCCTGAACCTGCACGGTCTGGCCATCTATTATTGAATTTTCCAGCCTACTGGCATGGGTTCTAAAAACCACACACCTAATAGAAGCGTCGACATCTTTTAAGTTAAAATAAATAATGCCGGCTGATGTACTCTTCCCGCTGACCTCGCCTTCCACCACTATATCTCCTAAAAATTGATCCTTCTTGAATATATGACCGATATAGGAGCTCAGCTGACTTACCGTTATTGCTTTCATCCTTTTATCTTTCTATAATAGGTACCTAATAGACCATTGATGAATCTAAATGATTCTTCGTGAGAATAAATTTTAGCGATATCTACTGCTTCGTTAATGGTTACTGAGGCTGGAATATCTTTATCATTGTCTATTTCATTGATGGCTAATCTTAGAATAGATAAGTCAACTTTTGATATTCTGTTCATTGTCCAACCGACTAAAAGATCTTCTATTTTATTATCAATAAGTTCAAGATTTCTAACTGTAGATTCAAGGGAGTTTCTGACGAAGTCCTTCTCAGTAGACTCTAATTGGGCTTCGTCCAATGCTTCCTCCAGCCTATCAGTGGAAAAATCCTTATTTATCTCCATCTGATAAAGCTGTTGCATTACTAATTCTCTAGCTTCTCTTCTACTCATATGACACCTTAAACAATCTTTACTACAGTGATATCAACTTTTAAAACTTCAAGTCCAGTCATTGCGTAAATGTTTTCTACAATCTCTTCCTGAACCTCCCTGGTAATCCTAGGAATTTGCTTATTTTTCTCTGCAATAATTTCCATGTCGAAGACTAACATATCTTCATAAAAATCTAGACATACTCCTTTTGCGTCTGGATTATATCTGTTAGCCGAAAGATTATTTGGGTTAAAACCCACCACCTCAGTTACACCATCTACATCATATGCAGACTTACCTGCTATATTAATTAGAACATCTTTGGAAATTTTCACCGTTCCTACAAACTTGCTCATAGCCGCCTCCTTTTTAATAATTGTATCATTTTTTGTATAATGTTTCAATGACAAAAAATAAATTATTAGACAAAAAAAGGAGCAGTTTCCTGCTCCTTAAACTTCATAAATTAAAAGATATTAGTCTTCCTCTTCTTCCTCGTCGAAATCAAAGTCTTCATCTTCAATATCAAAGACCTCTAGTTCAACAAACTCAAGGTCATCATCTAGTATTTTTACGTAATCCTCAAGCTCTTCATAAGCAAAGAACAAATCGTCCATATACTCAACAATCTCTTCTAGAACATCGACGACATTCTCATTTACAGCTGCTTCTCCCTTATTCCTTAGCTCAGAGCCATCTACTAAACCTTTTAAATAAGACACCTTACGGTATAAATTTTCCATAAATCCCCCTTATACTCTGGATAGATATTCATCAGTTCTAGTGTCGATTTTAATAACATCGCCAATTTCAACAAAAAGTGGCACCTGTAAAACCGCACCTGTTTCAACAGTGGCAGGCTTAGTTGCACCCGAAGCAGTGTCACCTCTTATGCCAGGTTCTGTTTCGATAACTGCCAGTTCAACAAAGTTTGGAGCTTCAACACTAAAGGCCTTACCTTGGTAGAATTTGATGTTTGCATTGTCATTTTCCTTTATATATAGCCTAGCGTCACCAAATAAATCCGATTCCAAGGGTAGTTGCTCATAGGTCTCTGTGTCCATAAAATAGTGGAGGTCTCCATCAGCGTAGAGATACTGCATAGCCTTATTTTCAATTCTGGCTAAGGGGTACCTATCACTTGGGTTAAAAGTATGGTCTCTAGTAGATCCACTCATAACGTCCCTTATCTTAGTTCTTACGAAAGCTGCACCCTTTCCTGGCTTAACATGTTGGAAATCTACTATTTCGTAAACATGTCCGTCCATTTCAAAAGTTGCACCTTTTCTAAATTCGTTAGCTGAAATCATAATATTCCTCCTCCATGTCTCTCATTATACCAATCAATCTATGAGTCAACAAGCAATTACTTAATTTTCTCTATAGCTTCATCTAAAGTCATCAGCTCTTGGTCACCGGTAATCATATCCTTAAGCGAAACCTTAGAACTCTCTAGTTCATCCTGGCCGATAATAATAACGTAAGGAATCGATAATCTATCAGCATACCTTAGTTTCCTACCGAACCTAGCATCCTCGTAATGGGCCATGGACTTAATTCCCTCAGATCTTAATCTATCTAGAACCTTGTAGAGGTATTTTTTATCCTCGGTCATATTTAAAACCATAGCATCGACAAATGAAATTTCCTCATCTTCGATAAGACCAGCTTCCATCAATTGGAAAAACAATCTGGTAAGGCCAATACTCATCCCAACACCTGGTAAACTTTGGCTAGTGTAGTTTAATGCCAATTCCTCATATCTACCACCCGATGCAATTGAACCTATGTCCTCATGTCCAATAATAAAGGTCTCAAAAACACTTCCTGTATAGTAATCAAGCCCTCTTGCAATCCTAAGGTCTATCAGAATTGCTTCCTCTGGTGTACCAAGCATCAGAATATCCTCATAAACTTCCTCTAGCTCAGCCAAACCTTCATTGAAAATCTCGTTATCAATATCTAAGGACTTTAAGTAATCTAATTTCTCAATATTCCTTCCTTGAAAACTAAGAAATTCTAGGAAAGCTTGCCTGTCTGTTTCAGAGCTAATCACTTCCTCGAGGGATTCTAAGAATTTATCTTCTGGTAGCTTGTCAACATTGTCCATGAGCCTGATAGCCTCTTGAAGGTCCTCTACTTCATAGGATTGAAAAAGGCCAGAAATTAGCTTTCTGTTATTCATATGAATTCTAGCCTCAATCCCAATTTGGGTAAAAATCTTATGAAATACAGCTGGCACTTCAGCATCGTTTTTAAGGTCTAGCTCCCTGTCGCCAATGATGTCAATATCACACTGGTAGAACTCCCTATACCTTCCCCTTTGATTTCTTTCGCCTCTATAGACCTTACCTATGTGATATCTTCTAAATGGAAATTCTAGCTCGTGGTAGTGTTGGGCAACATATCTAGCCAGAGGGACAGTTAGGTCAAAGCGCATGGCCATGTCCCTCTTGTCTCTTTCTATAAAGTAAATCTGCTTAGTGGTCTCACCACCACCTTTAGCTAAAAGGATTTCGCTTCTCTCTATTACCGGGGTATCTAAAGGTAAAAAACCATAGAGCTGAAAATTCTCTTCGATAATTGATTTTATTTTGTTGAAAAACAGTTGCTCCTTAGGAAGTAGTTCTAAGAAACCTGGTAGTATAGCTGGTCTTATAATTTCCATAAAATCTCCTTCACTATATTATTGGGATAATACCTCCCGTATCTTCTAAGGGAAGACCCTTTGGATAAATTAACTCTATTCTCGGATCTAGTCCCTTTATTAATTCTTTATTATAGGCAAATAAATCCATATCGCCAGTTAGAAATAAAGTGTTTTCATCTACCATCCCACCACAACCACCAATAAATCCAGTATCATAGCCCTTAAGCAGGATATCCCCTGAAGGTATTAGTTGGGAATGCAATTTATATCTGACTAATGATTTATGGATGCCCATATCACTGGTTATTATACCACATGGAGTGACCAAGGTTGAACATTTGGCATAACCTTGTTTTACCTCGATTTTTTTTAGACCTCTAGCCTCGAGAAGCTTCTCTGCTTTAGTATCGCTGCATCCATAGTGGATATAGTAATTGTCTAATCTTCCAATATTCAAATGACTATCTCTAGGATACTTTTTTCCTAAGCTGAATTCACTTGAATATATATCTAACTCATAGTCCTTTAATTTTTCTTTCATAGTTTTATATATGGATTTATCTATTACTAGAGTTCTTGCATCAATGGGATGAACATTCACATCAGGGTGATGACCTATCCTTGGATCAAGATTCTTATTAACTTCTATTTCAATTAATGTAAAATCTTTTTCTAATATTTTCTTAGCCTTTAAATCTAGGAAAGGGCTAATTATCAAGGCTTGAGCCTTGGTATTGAGTATAAAAGGATTCACAAAACCTCCTAAACAATAAAATTACTTGACAGATACTAGTTCTTCATGTATTCTATTAGAGCAGTGTTGATGCGGAAATG
>CAZFXW010000053.1:0-1673 GCA_964523385.1 uncultured Peptoniphilaceae bacterium
ATTGAAGGTCTGGTGTTTGTTGAAACTAATAAAAACGCTTGCTCTAGATTGAGGAAGAATAGATCAGGCTGGAATGTTGTTGAGGACGATATTGAAAATATAGACTTCACAGAGTATAAAGGGATGGCTAGGAGAATTTCATGGGACGAACCAAGCCGAATTTTACCCACATAAAGAAAAAAGAAGAAACAAACCCCACAAAGCAGCTATTTAACAGTATTGAAGATCAATAAAGACCCCTTAGAAAGCTTCCTAGGAGGTCATGTGTCTGGAGATATTTTTATTAACTAATATACTAATGAATATACTAACTTTTGTAGAAGGATTAACCTGTCTTTCATGGAAAGCAAAAAAGAGACAGATCTCCCCATCTCTTATGCATATTATATTCTTCTTTCCGTCCAATGTTCACATTGCTTAAGAACTATCTCTAAGGCTTCCTTCATCTCTCCTGGTGGATAATCATATCTTCTAAGGAGCCTTCTAACTATGCTTCTCATTCTTGCCCTACCTGATTGCTTGTGTTGCCAGTCTATGGACTCATTTTCCTTTAATTCATTGGTGAGTTCTTTTGCCATCTCTATTAAAGTGTCGTCCTCATACATCTCCTTAATCATGTCTGGTGATGTTAGCGCGTAGTAGAAGGATGTTTCTTCCTTAGTCAGGCCTATTCCCTATAAATCCAATAAATTTACCAAGAAATTTAATAAATTCTAAGATCAGAAAGCTCATCCTTTTTTATTAGTTTTAATCGTTTGGGTCGTAGTCACTGTATTCGAATGCTTGTACCACTGGATCCATTTCCATGCCGCAACAAGAAATGGAATCCCAAAAAGGTAAACAGAGACTAGCCCTAGCTGTCCAGCAAAGTTAATAAAGATAAAAGAAAACCCTGATAAACCGTACACCACTAGAGGAGCGATGCTCAATCTGCGCACGCCAACCGAAGCTGTTTCTAAAGCTGATGTTTGTTCACGGCTCAACTGATAGCCGATAGCCAGATAGTTGAGGAATGCAACGAGGAACCAGCCAAGGTAATTTTGGATAGGCACGCCATAGAAGGGGCCTCCGTCTAACCACACCCACCATCCGTTTGCCACACCAATAGGATCGGCGCTTATGTCAATGGTAGTTATAACCAATGCACCCACAATGGCTCTAAAAAAAAATCATGCCAGCTGTATGTCTGCTGGGAATCGGGGAACCGTCAATAAGAAGGTTTGTTACTAACCATGTCATATAAATAAGTGAGACCCAACCGCAAAAGATGGCAATAGGAATTACGTCCAGTTTTGGACCCATGAGGGGAGTGAAATAGTATCTACCGAAAATAATACCGGAATGAACGCCTATCTCTTCCAAGACATAGACTATTACTAGACTGACCACAACCATTCTAAGTGCTGGCTTCCATCCGAGCATTTTTGCTGCATGCCAGCTAGTAATGGCTAAAAATGCTAGCGCGAAAGGAGCCATCATCATAGCCATGATGTCTGGATCAATACCAACCAATGCACTCGCTTTTGATGGCTCAGCCGAAACGGCATATGCTAAAGTAGGAACTGTTGATATAATTATAACTACCAGTGCACATATTTTGCTGATTTTACTAAATTTCTTTTTCATGTGCTTATCTCCTATAGGCAAGCGGTCTATTAAAAAATGGTAACATT
>CAZFXW010000053.1:1683-8946 GCA_964523385.1 uncultured Peptoniphilaceae bacterium
ACTCCTCAATATAAACTTAATTCCTTACATTCCTTCCATGCTTTTAAGAATGGCAGATCTAACAGTATTACCTTATGCCTAATTTTATTATTAGCATATATACCTAATCCATACCCATCAGGAAACTAGGATCATACATAATCTTTTGTATTTAATAATTCACACTAACAAGTTAATTCTGTTTTTTACGATTCTTTTGTGCCAGTCATTTATTTGTATTTTTGTAGAAAGCACCATAGCCTCTAGCACTAAAATCGCTATTTATCTATCTATCAAGAAAAAAAGAACTAGCATAAGAATAAAAATGAATTTCTTAATAAATAATACTCCTTAAATTCAAATTTTCATTCCTTTAAAACATTCCAATTTTCTCCAGAATCTTCAGAATAAAATTCGATTCCATAGGATTCATACTCTCCTGCTGTAACAGTAATAAACAACTTGCCTTCCTTATATTCAGGCATAAACATATACTTATAATCATCCAATTTTAGTCCTATTTCTTTTCCCTCTTTTGGTATATCTGTCACCTTATCCATAGGTAAATTAAGCTGTCTGAAATTAAGGCCGCCATCCTTTGTAATGTATATTTGAGAGTATTGTCCAGATGCTCCTTAAATTCCAATAAAAGCAAAATCATTTAAAAAAATACTATTCCTTCCGCCATACCTGCTTTATCCATAAAAGCATTCTTATTGATCGTGTCCCAATTAACTCCATCATCTATTGATTTTTCTAATGCATAGAACCTTGAACTAGCCGCCGCATCTATAACTACAAGCCTATAGCCTATACTTTTATCATCTAAAGGAAAGTTATATACCGTGCCATTCGTATCATCTGTAATCCAGCTTTTTGAATTCTTTGCAGCTTCAATCACGTCACTATGATGCTCGTTTTCAAGTGTTTCTGCTGATACATACTGTGACTCCACAAGATATCTAATAGGTGATATATCCTTAATTTAAAATAGCATGCTCGATACCCTCTATGTCTTAATACTGATCTCACAATCATAAAGATAATAAGTAGTATTGCAAAAGGCAACATGGTTCTAAGCCAATAGAATGTGCATCCAAACTTACAAAGTTTCCATACAATATACATGCAGATTGCATATAAAACTAAAATTATGTAGTCAACTGTTGGTTTTATTTTCAGCATCATAATTCCATCCTATCCCTAATCTCGTCTAATTATCCTTCAATTATAATTTAAATCAATTACAAAATTTGCACTAGACGAATTCTAATTTTATTTTCTTCACTTAAATGCT
The DNA here is from genome assembly GCA_964523385.1 of uncultured Peptoniphilaceae bacterium. Lineage (GTDB taxonomy): Bacteria > Bacillota > Clostridia > Tissierellales > Peptoniphilaceae > CAZFXW01. Next base: position 2,960 of record CAZFXW010000053.1, read on the forward strand.
TTATAAAATAAATTCATCTTTAAACACTATAAAGAACACACCAATTCTATTTTGTTTTCCTAGTAGAGACTTTAAATTCAGTTACCATCATTACTTCTCCTCCACATAACTCACGATATCTCCCTCATCATAAGCTAAAGCTTTACAAATTCTATCCAAGACCTCCATGCTAACAAGTTTATTGTTGCCAAACTTCGCTAAGGTCGCTGAAGACATTCCCGTTTCTATTCTTAAGACTTCACGGTAGATATTTCGCTCTTCTAAAATTTTCCAGAGCTTACTATACTCAAAAGCCATATTTTCTCTTCCTATCAATTCCAATTTTTTACTAATTGATCAAAAGCTTTTGCTTCTCAAAGCTTATTTTATCAAACATAAAAAGGACTTTAAAGAAAAACTGGCATCACTCTTAAGCGATGCCAGTTATCCATTTCATTAGCTTTTATTTAATACTTTAGTCTTTGGTTCTATAATATATTGGTTTGATCCTTTTATATTATGCCTTTAGACTTTATATACTTTTTAGTTACGATTCTACTCCCTCATTTATTCGAATAGAGTCATGAGGGTACAAGAAACTTATTTAAGCCATTTATAACAGATCTCATCCGTTCTATCCAGTTGTTTTGGTGTAGGTTTTATATTTTATGACTATTCCAGTAGCAGTTCCGGTTTTAGTATAGCTTTATATAAATAGCACTCTCCATATTTCCTAAACAAATAAAATCTACTTCTAACATATGTCTTCCCAATCTTAGGTCTTTTAATTGTCCTGAATGCTATCCAAAGATAATAAGTCTATCCCTGCATTAAATATCATTTCAATAAATTCATTACCGTCTATTAATCTTACGCTGGCTAATCTAGCGGATTCTTTTACATTTTCTGAAAATTTAGCCGTTGTAAGGAGCCAAGGTATAACGATAATATCATCATCTTCAAGAGACCTATCTTTCATATCATCAATATAGTTTTTGACCTGATCTAAACCATACTCACCGGTTTCTCCTTGATGATGTTTTACCTGAACATAATATTTAGTTTTGAGATCTTGAAAATCTGCTATTACATCTATGTCTCCTCCTTCAGGTTTTTCGTTGGAATTTTTAGGTGGTATTTCTACCACATCTGCTCCCATTTGTCTGAAATAATTTGCTACAATTTCTTCCATTTGATCCGGTGTATAGTCATAAAATCTATTTTCTTTTATAAATTTTTCTTTAACTTCTTTTACAAATATTGCGTATGCATCATTGGGCTCCCTTGCCTCAATAGCACGTTCAATAGAGTCTTTCAAATCGCTTATATCGGCATTTGCCTGTCTTATCTTCATTCTTTTAACTAAATCTGCTTTAGCAAAATTTCTTGGTATGGGCTTTTTTGTTGAAGTAATTGGCTTAACCTTTATGAAAAAACCTAAATCTATATTATGGTTTTTGTCGGAGCTTTTAACTAGTTTAGCCTCTTTTATTTCATATTTTTCTCCTGCTTCAGTAATAAAGTAATTAAGTCCTATATCTCCTATTGGCTTTATTTCTTCTATTACTTCAAATATATCAAATTCACCACCATACATAGGAACAACAACAACATCTCCCTTTTTCATCTGCCCAAATCTCCACAGACCCCATCTAGAGGTGCTTTTTATATCATGCTCATCCATAAACTCTCTAAATTCATCTGCTTTGTTTTCATATTGAGTAATAGAAATAATCTGAGGATTATCACTAAACATTTCCCAACCAATAGTCAAATATCCCTTTTCCAATAAATCATAGGACACTTCCTGATGATGAGATATTCTATGTAACCAATACTTTTTTTCCATTGCTTTCCTCCTTGAGTTTAAAATGATTCTCCTATATAGCTGTAAATAAATTCCTTCAGATCATAAACTAGCTTAACTTAAACAAATTAACTTATTCCATCACTATGCCAGGAAAGATCCCTACTGGGGAGAACTTCTTTTATTCTAAGCTTCATATAAGTTTCTGTCGTCTCTTATCGCATCCCAATGCTCGGCTTGTTTAACAGACAAACTGAAATTAGTCTAAATATCATATTCCTTTAAAATCTGAATTGCTAATTCTATTTGTCTATTTCTTTCTTCCTCAACCTTTACCATATCTTTAGCAAATAAAATGTTCATAACTTTAATAGCATAATCTGATGAAACGATTGCATGACCTCTCATATGGCCAGTTGCTATGGATTGTGCATATACTCTTGCAGAATATTTACTCAATTCATTTATGGACTGTTGACCTAATTGATTTGCTAAAAAGCCAGCATTTCTTAATATATGTGCACTTATTTCTCCACTAATACGTTTATTTAAAATGCCTGTAGTTTCGCTTATGATTGAAACTTTTAGCTCATTATCACCGATATCTATAAAAGATAAGAATGGTTGAGAGTTTTTTATTGCCCATTTTGCCACAAGTTTGTGAGGCATTTTATATAAAATTAACTCTAATTCTTTCCTTTTATTTGATAAATCATTTACTTTAATTTTATACTTTGAAGGTATTTCCCACTTGTCTTCTTTGAATAAATTTTGTTCATGCTCATTCCATGAAAAATCTATAGTTTCTATAGTATATTATCTCCTAAATTTCTCTTTTTTGCTTTAATACCTCTTACACTCTTTATATAAATGTTTCGACTAAACAGCACCCTAAATCATTTTTATTATTAATTAGTAGAGGAATTGAAACCCAGTCACCATCTTTACTATTTGCCCTTGTCATAATTATGACACGAGACCCGCAGCAAGGGTCATAAACTCTCCCATTATAGGGCTCTAATATCTCTACTAGGGTCCTTACAATACTTGATGGAGTATAGAATTCTCCTGCTCTCTTACCTTCCTGCTCTGCAAACATTGATAAGCAGTATTCATAGGTCCTACCAATGACATCTTTCTTATCACTATTATCTACTAGGGGCATGTTAGTAAATATGTCCACTACTTCTTCTAATCTTCTCTTATCTAATTCAGGTCTTGCAAAGTTCTTAGGTAGTATCCCCTTAAGCCTTATATTTTCCCTTTCTATTTCAACCATAGCATTATCTATAATCTGTCCTATTTCTTGATCATTAGCATGCTTAGCTATATAGTCCCACCTTGCCTTTTCTGGTACATAGAAGATATTGTAGGCTAAGTATTCATCTCTTTCCTCTTCAAAGCCTGCCCCTTCTTCTACAAGTTCATGGTATCTTTCCTCAAAGCTGTCTGATATGTATTTTAAAAATATAAGCCCTAGTACGACATGCTTATACTCAGAAGCATCCATATTTCCTCTTAATTTATCTGCAGCACTCCATATTTCTTTTTCAAAACCTAAACTAGCTGTATTAATTGACATATTATTCCTCCTTAATGTTTATATCTTATTCATATTAAATTATTGTGTCTTAACTCTCTATCTTCCTTAGCTTGAGATTTAAAAATACTATTATAAATACACTACTTAAACAAGCTAATATATCTCTTCTTTCTACCTTACAGAAGCTCTTTTAAAGCTCTTTGTAGTCATAGTTAAGGATTTATATCTTAATCTGTTTAAATTCCTTCTAGTTCCATCTGGTGGCGTCTTAACCCTATTCGCAAGCAAGATTTTGCCATTATAAAAGAAGTCCACCATAGAGTTTTACCTATTTTGGATAAGTACAATAGTAATCTAATTTTTAACCTTCATTTTCTAATCTATTTATTTTATATAAGGCTAAAAGTATAAATTAAAAAACTAACTTTTATAATCTATTTATTTCCACTCCTAAAGCTTTTTAAGGGTTCTTCTATTTCCTCATCAACAATATGGGTATATATTTGTGTTGAAGATATATTAGCATGTCCTAGAGCCTTCTGAACGACCCTAATGTTCTTTGTATCCCTTAGCAGGTCACTGGCAAAAGTATGCCTTAAGCTATGAGTAGTAATGTGCTTCTTTATCCCTGCCTTGTCCGAGTAGGTCTCAATCATGCTTCTAACAGCTTTCCCATCAAGTTGTCTTAAAGTCCTAGTAGTAAAGACTAAATCGCTCTTACCCCATTCTTTAAATTGCCTTTGCTTCCATTTATCAAGCATTGTAAGAGTTTCTTCATCTAACCAAAGTATTCTATCTTTTAATCCCTTACCTTCTACTACTTTAACTTGTCCTGTCATGAGATCTATGTCATTCCATTTTAGATTTGTCATCTCTGATAGTCTTAATCCAGTATTTAGAAGAAGATGAATCATTGTTTTGTTCCTTTGGGGAGTAATGTACCTTAAATTAAACTGATCCAGTAGTTTTTCTTGTTCATCAAAAGTTAAAATATCAGGTATTTTTTTAGTCATCTTAAAAACTCCAATTTTAAGCTTATTTGTGTTTAATACCCTAATCTGTATATTAAAGGGTATTATTCACTTGTAAATTAAGTATATACTAATACCATTTATAAAACGAGGTAAAAAAGGTATTATTCACAATTTACTTTATCTTTTTTTAACTTTGTAAATCTTGTAAATGCTGTATACAAAATTTACAAAAGTCAGTTTAATAATAGAAGAATTATAACTATAATCACAATGATTTTATAAGGGTTAGCAAAAGAAAACTCCCACCTATAAGAGTAACGTAGGTGGGAGTAGTTTACTACTAATTATTTATAAGGCTAAGAAAAAGTCAAAACCTATGAATGTATAAACTTTATAGCTAAAGTTTTCCGTTCTTTTTTATCAAGTAAAGGTAGTATTTTTTAGAGACTTTGATTATGTAAGCAAAGATCAGACGAGAATAGAAAGATTTATTATCTCTTTGCTTTTTCTAAGTATAGCAAGAAAAACCATTCTCTAATTTCCTTATTATATTAAATTTTCCTGGAAGCAGAGCACCAAGAATACATTTTTTTAAACCTAGATTCTCAACTAAATCTTCAAAACTATTATAATATTCTCCACCATCCCAAAATACTTTTTTATTTTCGTGATCATAGCCATTTGCCTTAATAAATTGCTTATTTTCCTCATTGAATAAAATTAAGTAATCTTTTTGAATATCTAAAATCAAAATTTCCCCAGCACCAGTATTTACTCTTTCACCTACTCTTATTTCAAAAACACTCCTTTATTAGATTATATTCTAAAAAACAAGGCTTTAAATGCTTTCTACGAGCTTTAAATCATTGACAGATACTATGGGGTATAATTACCTTAGTATATATTAACAATTTGTTTTTTGAAATTTTCCTCATAATATCTTTTTGACATGATTTTCTCCTCCTAATATTATTATATCATATTCGGAGAAAATCTGTCCTATTTAGTATAGCCTATACAATATTATGAAATTCATTAAGGGAGCTTGCAGAAAGTATCAAAAATTTAAAAGAGGCAATGAGAGAAAAAGACAATATAATTTTAAAAATAAGCACACAGCACACAGCAAATATAAAAAAGGAGCCCTAGAACGCCCCAGAACGATTTTTAAAATACCTAGGCATAGAAAATACTATAGATAAGTACTTAAAATACAAATACGAACAAATAGGGGACAGATAAACACTAAAAAAGGTATCTGCAATATAAACTAAGTAGATACCTTTTTAAAAAGTGTTCAATTTTTTGCCCTTTAGGGAATCTGTAGTCCAGTCTGGAACTGTGATACAGAACTTATATACGGATAAAATACGGATGCCTAAAAAAGAGAAAAAAGCCCTTTTATAGCTTTAGTTCTTTTTTTCAGTTATATATTGTTTGTCTTGATATATCTATTTCTTGTGCTACGTGAGTAATTGGTTTTTTTTATCATTTTAAAGGCCTGATCTTTTTTTCTTGTCTTCTTACACCTTGTAGTGCTCTTTGTTTTTCCCTACCCGGTTTTATTGCTGTCAATTTGTAGAGTTCCTCTTCTTTTATCTCCAGGAACTCTATCATCGCCTCATTACTTATAGCTCCTTTTTTCTTGTGATATGTTTCTATATGTTTTACTTTGTTTTTATTA
>CAZFXW010000054.1:0-8870 GCA_964523385.1 uncultured Peptoniphilaceae bacterium
CCCTAACGATTACTTCTTGCCCGTAGATATTTTTCTTTCCATTGGCCGCCCACTTGTCAACATGCTCTGCCATATTTGAAGATGGAGTGATTGGATAAATCATCGCAACTTCACTGAAGGCATAAGATACGTGAGCGGCAGCGGTATTGCCGTCCATAGTTACAAAGTTTTTTGACATAATTCCTCCTTAATTAGACTAGCATTCATAGGAGTAAGTTTGCTCCTGTTCTTTATTTTAACATCAATTATTAAATAATTAAAGCCCATTAACACTTTAAAGCATTTTCTTCAGATTGACAAAAATCGTTATATCTTTAACTTTGATTTTTCATGCCTTCGATAAGTCTTCTGTTTAGCTCCTCTGCTGCATTGTATCCTAAAAATCTCTGTCTTGTATTTCTAGTAGCTACTTCTACAATCATGGCTAAGTTTCTTCCCTGCTTAACCGGAACTTTAATTAATGGCTTCTTTATACCCAGTATTTCCGTATATTCTTGGTCTAAACCTAATCTATCGTATTCTACCTCATCATCCCAAGGCTCTAGATGGATAACTAGGTCTATATGAGCGCTGGTCTTAATAGAACCTAGGCCGTAGAGGCTTTGAATATCTAAGATTCCCAGGCCTCTTATCTCTAAAAAGTGCCTGATATTTTCAGGGCAGGATCCTACTAGCTCTTGATCTACCTTAATAATATCTACTACGTCATCTGCCACTAGCCTGTGTCCTCTGGTGACTAGGTCTAAGGCAGTTTCAGATTTTCCTACAGAAGAATCTCCAGTTATTAATACTCCCATACCGTAAACCTCTAGAAGCTCGGCATGCATGGTTACCTCTTCAGCCAGGTGAATAGCTAGGGTATCCATAAGGGTGGATATTAGTTTGGAAGTTATATCATGGCTCCTGAGGATTGTCTTATTGTGATATTCAGCCATCTCTAGAACTTGGGCTGGAATATCTTTTCCTCTAGTAAAAATAATGGCCGGCACTGGATATGAGAGGATATTCTTAAACCTCTCATACCTAATGTCCTCGTCCATTGACATATAGTACTGGGTCTCTAGGCCTCCAACTATCTGAAGCCTTCTATAGGGGAACCCTTCTAAATATCCTGCCAGTTGAAGACCAATTCTATTAACTTCACTATTTCCTATTTCCTTGCTTTCAAAGTCACTAGCCTGTCTTACAACCTCTAGGCCTAACTCTTCTGCTAATTGTTTTAATTTGGTAGTCTTCATCACTTACCCTCCTGGTAATAATCAAGGATATTTTGAGCAACTGCTCGGTTTATCTTATCAACTTTTATTAGCTCTTCAAAACTAGCTTCCTTAACCCTATCTACAGACTTAAAGTGCTTCATTAGCTCTATCCGCCTGGCCCTTCCAACTCCTGGTATTTCCTCTAGACTTGAGGCCACTGCGTCTCGCTGTCTTAGTCGCCTATGATAATCGATAGCAAAGCGGTGGGCCTCTTCTTGGACCTGATAGAGGAAGCGATAATCGGGGGTAGATACCTTGAGGAGGATTTCCTCTCCTCTGTAAATCACTCCCCTAGTCCTATGCTTGTCATCCTTCACTAGACCACAGACTGGTATACTTAGACTTAATTCTTCTAGGACCTCTAAGGCTGCACTAACCTGACCCTTGCCACCGTCGACAATAATTAAATCTGGCATTCTACCAAATCCAGTCTGGGAGTTTTTCTTCCTTTCCCTAAGGCCTCGGCTCAACCTTCTAGATAAGACTTCCCTCATTGAACCATAGTCATCTGGACCTTCTACGTCTTTAATCCTAAACTTCCGATACTCTCTTGAATCTTTCACTCCATTGGTGAAAACCACCATTGAACCTACGGACTGGACTCCAGATATATTTGAAATGTCATAGCACTCGATTCGCTCAGCAGACTCTAAACCTAACTTTTCTATGAAAATCTCATAGCCTAGGGGCTGAATCCTCTCCCTCCTCCTCTGCTTATCCTCATACTTTTTTAAATTTTCTTGGGCATTTTTTCTCACCATCTCTAAGAGGTCTACCTTCTCTCCCCTTTGCGGTACCCTTAAATTTACCCTGCTTCCTCTTTTATCTGAAAGATAAGTAGCGATGGCCTCTGAGTCTATAGGCATATGGTCTACTAGGATTTCACCTGGTATATAGGAGGCATTTAGGTAGAATTGTTTCATAAAAGAAGACACGACTTCCTCTGTTGGAGTTTTAAAGTCGTCTTCCATAAGGAAGTTTTCCGAGTCCACTACCTTGCCAGACCTCATAAAGAAGACCTGGGCTGAAACATTCCTGTCTCCCCTTTCGATGGCAATTAGATCCACGTCACCACCGTGAGCTTTGCTAATCCTCTGCTTTTCCATAAGGCTATCTATCTGGGCTAAGTAATCTCTGTACTTAGCCGCCAGCTCAAAGTCTAAGTTTTTCGAATGGATTTTCATCTGCTCTTCTAGATAGTCCTCAAGCTCCCTATCACCTGACTTTAAGAATCTGTCTATCTTGGCCACATTTTCCATATAGGTTTCTTCATGAGCCTTGCCTACACATGGTGCTGGGCATAAGTCGATAAAGTACTTAAGACAGGGCCTTTCCAAGGTCTGACCCTTATCAAAATTTAAGTTGCAGGTCCTTAAAGGGTAGAGCTCATGGAGGAGATCTACAATTTCATTTACAGCCAGGGCATTAGGATAAGGACCAAAGTATGAGGACCCATCGTTAACGACTCTTCTGGTTTTTTGAAGCCTGGGAAATTTTTCATTCTTTATTACAATGTAGGGGTAGGACTTGTCATCCCTCAATAAAATATTGTACCTAGGCCTTCTTTCTTTGATTAAGTTAGATTCAAGGACCAAGGCCTCTACTTCAGTCCCGACTAAAATAGTTTCAAAGCTCTCTACCCTCTTCATCATAGCCCTCACCTTTTGGTGTTGGCCTGACAGGTCCCTATAGTATGATCGAACCCTGTTTCTCAAAGAAACAGCCTTGCCTACATAGATAACTTTTCCTGTCGAGTCCTTGAAGAGGTAAACTCCCGGAGAATCCGGGAGCTTGGCTAGCTCTTCTTCTGGCTTAAACAAGTGGCTGACAGCTTGCCTCTAGGTAGTCTAGGTCCGAGCCTTCTAGCCTAGGTCCAAGTTTTTCCAAACAGGCCTGATTGTAATCATTTAGCCAGTTTATTTCGTCTTCAGTCATCAGTTCTTTTAGAATAGGCCTAGTGTCTATAGGAACATAGGATAACATGTCAAAGGAATAGAAGGTTCCGTATTCATTCTCCTCATATTCCTGAACAGCCACGATATTCTCAATCCTAACACCGTGAGAACCCTGTATATAGATACCTGGTTCAACAGATACTACCATACCCGGTTCAAGGGGAACCCTACCTTGGTCTGGCGAAAATGCCAACCTCTGAGGCCCTTCGTGTACATTCATAAAGAAGCCAACTCCATGACCTGTTCCATGGTTGTAGTTTATTGCTTCTTTCCAAAGAGGTGCTCTAGCAAAACCATCTAGGTAGTAGCCGTTTGCCCCTTTCATAAATATAGCGTCAGCTAGGCCTATGTGTGACTTAAGAGTTAGGGTGTAGTGTCTTTTTTCTTCCTCTGTTAAGTCGCCTAAGGCAATGGTCCTGGTAATGTCAGTAGTCCCATCTAGGTACTGGCCTCCAGAGTCAATTAGGCAAAAGCCTTTTTCCCTTAGGGTTACTGGTTCTTTCTCACTAGGACTATAGTGAGGCATGGCTGCGTTCTTACCATAGGCTAATATAGTTCCAAAGCTGGGCTCGACAAAATCCTCTTGCTCTTGTCTAAGAGAGGTTAGTTTGTCGGAAGCAATGCTTTCAGTCAGCGAGCCTGTTTTGGCTCCAGTTTCAACCCAGTTGAAAAATTTAATGAGGGCTACCCCGTCTTTAAGATAGGCTTCCTTTTGGTGGTCAAGCTCAGTTTGATTTTTCCTAGCCTTCATGTATGAAACTATGCCAATGCCGTGAACTGTTTTAACAAAGGAAGGCACAGCCTCTGCTAACATGAGATTGGTCGATTCTTTATCGAAATAAAGAGTTGATTGGCTGGGTAGCTCCTTCAAAAAGTCTACGACTGACTTGTAGGGCCTATGCTTAACGCCATTCTCAGCCAAGTGGTCTAGCATCTCATCATCTAGCTTGTGCTTGTCTATAAATAAGTAGGCCTTGTCTAATGTAATCAGACCATAGCTGAAAACTTGAGGGTTAAAGGCTATATCTGAACCTCTAATAGAAAATAAGTAGCAGTTTTCTGCCAAATCGGTAATTAGATAGTGGTCGATGGCCTTTTTCTTCATCTGGTCCCTAAGATTTTCAATCTTTTCTGCTGGGCTAATGCCTGAGTATTTTTTATCATGAACAAAGGTCTTGTCCCTAGGAAGCTCTGGCCTGTCCTTCCAAATTTCGTCGATTATATCTACATTGGAAATCAATAGCCTGTGGCCAACTTTTTCAAGAAAGTCCCTGTACATAGAATAGGCCATGGTCTCGCCATTAAATCCAATCTTCATGCCTGGGCTAACCTCTTGGACTAAGAACTCAGCCATAGTAGGATACTCTGGGTCTCCTAATTTATATAAGTCAACTCCTGAACCTTCTAGCTCTTCTACAGCCTGGATAAAGTACCTACCGTCGGTCCAAAGTCCCGCCTTGTCTTTGGTGATGATAATATCACCTGCAGAGCCGGTAAAGCCGGAAATAAATTCAATTGTCATATCGTGATCCGCCAAGTATTCTGACTGGTGAGGATCCGCAGATGGCACGATATAGGCGCAAAGTCCTTTTTCGGCCATTTTCTGTCTTAATTCGCTTATTCTACCTTTAATCAATGTCCCACTTCCTTTCAATAACCCCATTATACCATGAATAGGGCCCTATGAAAAAACACAAAAGCCAGGACTAAGCCTGGCTTCTTTCATAACCTATAAGGGCTGCACCGATAGCTCCTAGAAATTGGGAATCATCGTTTACCTCTATTTTAACCTTTAACTTATCTTCTAGCATTTCTAAAAGAAGGGGATTTTTAGACACTCCTCCTGAAAAGAAAACTTTCTCTTCTATCCCAACCCTTCTTAAGAGTGAATAGGTCATGCCTGCTATAGACTGGAGCAGGCCTGCTGCTATCCGGCTCTTGTCCTCTCCCTTGGCTATAAGCGAAACTACTTCAGATTCGGCAAAAACTGTACACATGCTGTTTATCTCAGCTGGCTCTACTCCCCTGCCTAGGTCAGACAAATCCCCGATGTCAACACCTAAGGTGTTGGCCATAACTTGGAGGAATCTTCCTGTTCCAGCTGCACACTTATCGTTCATTAAAAAGTCTACCACTTGACCCTTGGGGCCAAGCTTGATTACCTTGCTGTCTTGGCCTCCAATATCCAGTACGGTCCTAATAGCTTGATCCTCAAAGTAAGCACCTTTTCCATGGCAGCTTATCTCTGTTACGGTCTGATCTAGGTTGGGAAGTGAAACCCGGCCGTAGCCAGTTCCCACCGTGTAGCCTATATCGACTCTAGCTATATCGGCCTTCTGGCAAATCTCTTCTATAAGCTTTTCACTAGCATCTACCGGGCTCCATCCTGTCGGAGTCAAGGACCTAGCCAAAATTTTATCTCCATCGTAAAGGGCAGCTTTAGAAGCCACCGATCCAATATCTATACCTAGGCTTAACATTTTGTAGCCTCTAGGGTTTCTAAGAAAGCCTCAACCCTTACCTGAAGCTGGCCTAGATCCGAATCAGAATAATCAGTTTCTACTTGAAGGAAAGGTAGACCTAGGGTCTGATTTACATAGTTTTTTAAGCTATAGGATTCTATGTTGTATGTGTGACAGGCCTGCCAGGTTAAATCCACTACTCCATCTACAGAATACTCCTCCGCTAATCTGCCAATCAAATCTAGCCTATCGGTGTTTGGCGTCATACAAGAACAAGGGAGATTGAGGTGTTTTTCTGCTATCGCCACTACCGGGTCTTTTTCTGTGTCAATATCTAGGTCTAAAGGCTTGTAACCGGTGCAATTTTCTAAAACTACCACATCGGCTCCTGTATCCTCTAAAATTCTGATAACCTTTTCTGACCCCAGGCCAATGGGAGTACCTGTGAAGAGAATTCTAGGGCTACTCTCAGTGCCAAAGTATTCACCTCTAGCCACTCTTTCCTCTAACTCTTGTATTAACTCCTCTACCAGGCTTATCCCGTATTCCTTATCGACATTAAAACCCTTAAACCATTGGGCTAACATCATATCCAGGCCTGATAAGGGAGCTGGCACCGTCTTATTTAATTGGTGAAGTCTTCTAAATACGTCTCTCTCTCTATTCATAAGCTGGATGGCTTCTTTCAAAGAATCTTCTGTTATTTCTACGTCTAGCTCTTCTTCAACGAAATCTATCAACTTTTCCATCTCGTCAACCCAAATTTTTAAATCAGACTCTTCAGCTGATGATTGGGGAAGCTTCATAATATGTAAGGGTTTGTAAGCAGCCATTTCTTCAAACATCTTCTTCTTGCCGTCACAGGTAGTTTCTCCGATTACCATATCAGCAAAATGAAAGTAGGGGCAGGTGTCGGTTAAGACAAAGCCTAAGCTGGACTTTATTAAGGGACATAGATTTCTAGGAAGAACTGTCTCTCCCTCGGCTACAGGGTCATTGCTAGTTCCACAAAGCGAAACTGCCTTAGCACCTGCAGCCAAGGCGATTTCTTGGGGTGAGAACATACAGTACATACCTACCACCTTCTCGCCCTTTTCTTTGGCTTCCTTTATTGCTAAAGAGTTAATCCCCTTTAATTTATCTATTTTTTCCATAGTAACTGGTCTTTTTTTATATCTTTGATTTTCCATTATAGCCTCCTTAGAGTTTATTATATCTTAGTAAAAGTTTTTGTTGAAACGTAAATGCTTATAGGTTCTAAAGTTTGATAATATATGCTTATAGTTACATTTATCTCATAGCCCTAACTTGTCATAGAGCCAGTTAAGGTGCTATAATAGAGGGCGTGATTAAAATAATGTTTAAAATAAAAAGGAGATATGAATGAAGTTAGGAATTGTGGGGCTTCCAAATGTTGGCAAGTCCACCTTATTTAATGCAATAACAGAGGCTGGCATTGAAGCGGAAAACTACCCTTTCACCACCATTGACCCAAATGTGGGTGTGGTTGAAGTTCCAGATGAGAGGCTAGGTATTCTTTCTGAGCTAACCAACACCAAGAGGGTTATACCAGCTGCAATAGAGTTTTATGACATTGCAGGCCTTGTTAGAGGTGCCAGCGAAGGGGAAGGACTTGGAAATCAATTCCTATCTCATATTAGGGAAGTTGACGCTATAGTCGAGGTTATCAGATGTTTTGAAGACCCGAATATCGTCCATGTTGATGGCTCGGTTGACCCTTTAAGGGACATAGAAACCATTAACCTAGAGTTAATCCTTTCTGATTTGGAGATGATTGAGAGAAGACTTTCTAGAATTGCCAGCCAGGCTAGGGTTGACGTAAAACTAAGACCAGAAGCTGAGCTATTAGAAAAGATTAAAGAAACCCTAGAAGCAGGCAAATCAGCCAGGGTTTTAGATTTAAGCGACGATGAAAAGCTAATCCTTAGAAACTATCAGCTCCTAAGCTCTAAGCCCATCATCTACGCTGCAAATGTGTCAGAAGACGATGCAGCTACAGCCTACGAAGACAACGAACACGTCCAAACTATCAAGGAGTACGCTGCTAAGGAAGATGCGGAGGTTATCGTAATTTCAGCTAGGATTGAAGAGGAAATGCTTCTTCTAGATGATGAAGAAAAAGCTGAATACCTAGAGTCTATGGGCGTTAAAGAGTCAGGTCTGGATTCGTTAATCAAGGCTTCCTATTCCCTTCTAGGATTAATTTCCTTTATCACCACAGGTGAAAAGGAGACTCGGGCTTGGACCATTAAAAAAGGCACCAAGGCTGTAGACGCCGCAGGCAAGATCCACTCGGATATATCCAGAGGCTTTATCAGAGCTGAAACCATCACCTATGAAAAGCTAGTCGAAGCCGGTTCTATGGTGGCTGCTAGGGAAAAAGGCCTGGTTAGACAAGAGGGTAAGGACTATATAGTAAAAGACGGAGATGTAATTCTCTTTAGATTTAACGTTTAATGAAAAAATCCGGAGCAAGCTAAACTGCTCCGGATTTTCTTATTTTCCAAATATTTTTTTCAACTGCTTCCAAATCCACTGGAATAAATTAATTAACAGTCACATAGCTCTCCCTTCCTCTACTAGATTATTAGATTACAACAGTACTAAGCATCATCTATAATTAAAGCTTATTTTCTCTTTAATTTAGCAATCATCTCACAATGATAAGTTCTGGTAAACTGATCGTGGGCTTCTAGTTCTATTAATTCATAGCCTCTCTCTTCAAAAACTTCTAAGTCCTTAGCTAGGTGATTAGGGTTACACGAAATGTAAACAAAGTTTTCCGGCTCCATATCTAAAATCTTTCTCAAAGCCTTGGGAGCTATGCCAGATCTAGGTGGGTCTATAATAACCCCAGCTGGCCTTTCCTCTATTTCTCTCAGAACCTGGTATACATCGCCACAGATAAACTTAGCCCTTTCTATGTTATTGGTCTTGGCATTTTCAATAGAAGCCTCAACCGCTTCTGGCACAATCTCTACTCCTATAACTTCCTTGCCTTGGCTAGCTAGTATCTGGGTGATAGTCCCTGTGCCGGAAAAAAGGTCAAAGACCAAACCATCCCAGTCTCTCGTCATCTCCACCACTCTTTTGTAAATATCTTCAGCACAAAAAACATTAGGCTGAAAAAATGAGAAGGGGGTGATTTTAAATGAGAGGCCTAGCATATCCTC
>CAZFXW010000055.1:0-8832 GCA_964523385.1 uncultured Peptoniphilaceae bacterium
CTAGAGAAGGTATTTTTGCCAAGGTAATGCGTTCCGGAACTATCCAACCAGGTGACGAAATCGAGGTTCTCGATGCTAAAGAAGGTTAAAATCGAAGAAGCCCTAGGCCAAAGGCTTTTTCATGACATTACAGGTATAGGTGGCCATGGTGAAAAAGGAGCTTTTTATAAAAGAGGTCATCTACTAACAGAAGAGGACTTAGAGAGCCTGAAGGATATAGGAGAGAGGCATATTTATATCGGAGAGCTAGCTGATGGCTTGGTCCATGAAGAGGATGCCATTAAAGAACTACTGCCCTTTCTGACAAATGAAAATATCAGCTCGACAGGTTTTTCAGAAGGCAAGACCAATCTTAAGGCAGAAAAAGATGGCCTGTTTTTAGTGGACAAGGCCTTGCTAAAAAAGATAAACTCGGTAAAGGATTACACCATAGTTACAATAGATGAAAAAATACCAGTATCCAAGGGTCAGAACCTAGCCGGGGCTAGGATAATTCCCCTTTATACAGAAGAGGAAAATGTCCAGGAAGTAAAGGAGCTATTAGCTAGTGGCAACTTGCTACAAGTCCTAGAATTCAAACCTAAGAAAATCGGTGTAATAATTACTGGCACTGAAATCTACGAGGGGAGAATTAAAGATAGATTTATGGAAGTCCTAGAGGTAAAGTTAAAGTCCTACCCAGTATCTTACATAGAAAGTGTTATTTTGCCTGATGATAAGGATTTAATCTGCCAGGCTGTTGACCAATATTTTGAAAAAGATGTTGATATGATAATTTTTTCAGGAGGGATGAGTGTGGATCCAGACGACCTAACTCCTGATATAATAAATGAAAAGTCAGATGAAATAATTTTTGCTGGAGTTCCTGTTCAACCTGGCAATATGTTGACGGTAGGAAAAAAGGGAAAAACCTTTTTGATAGGCGTTCCTGGCGCATCACTTCACTCAAACTTCACTTCTTTTGATATACTATACCCATGGGTATTTGCAGACTATAATTTTAGCTATGAGAACTTTTTAGATTTAGCGGTAGGAGGATTACTATGAAATATAAGACAGCAGTGGTTACAGTATCGGATAGGTCTTACAGTGGAGATAGGGAAGATATCTCTGGACCGGCCTTAAAGGAAATTATTCACGAGGAGGAAGTCTACGAGGTTGTTGAGGAGGTTGTGGTACCAGATGAGCACCACATGATCTGCCATCAGCTTATAGACCTTTGTGACAAGGGCATGGATTTAATCCTAACCACTGGTGGAACTGGTTTTTCACCTAGAGATGTAACACCTGAAGCTACTAAAGAAGTTTGTCAGAGAATGGCTCCGGGGATACCGGAAGCCATGAGACTTCATTCATCTAAATTTACAGAAAGAGCTTGGTTATCAAGGGCAGAGGCCGGTATTAGAGACAAGACCTTAATTATCAATCTGCCTGGCAATCCTAAGGCCTTGAGGGAGAACTTAGAGGTGGTTATGCCCTTTTTAGAACACGGCATGGAAATGCTCCTGGGAGGTCAGGCCGACTGTGGAGACACAGATGAGGATTAAGAAAAAATACATAAGAAAAAAGAGAGCCTAGGCTCTCTTTTCTTCTTTATTTTATTAAATTGGCTATAAATGAAACCAAGGGTCCTCTCCAACCTACTTAAAGCCTTGATCTTTTGCTTATATTTATTACCTAAACTGATGGCATTTTCCCTATTTTGTCTCATAGACGATAAATTTCATATAGTCGTCTTCAACGTCCTTTAAATCTATTATCTGTTTCTTTACAAAGGACTTTCTCCTCCTCATATACTTAACAAAGCCTTCTAGAGGGTAATAGAGGATGATATAGGCCTTTCTCGGATGTTCTTTTAGGCTCTTTTCAATATTTTGAAAGACTTCTTGGAAGACCTTGGTGGAAAAAGGGTTAAAGAAAAAGAATATATTATCTTCTGCTTTAATTTCATAGTTCTTTACATTGCCGTATTCGATGTATACTTCTTCATAGTTACTACCTGTAGCATGAAGGTAGTTGTCCCTATTTCTCATAAGTTCATCAAAAGTTATTCCTAAAAGTTCTATTCCAGCTACAGGTATGCCAGTTTTATGGTGGGTATAGAAAAGGACTCGGCCTCTTCCACAGCCAAAGTCTACTAGCCTACTGGGTTTTTTAAAGGGCAAGGTTTCATAGAGTAGGTCCAGGGCAGCATAGGGGGTAGATTCAGTTCTGTTGTAGTTTTCTGCATTTTTCCTGTCCCACTCCCTCATGCCACCAGTAGATATGCCTAAGGACAGGTCAATTTCTCTTTCTCTTTCCATTTATCCTCCTTGGTAGTGTAAATATTAAAGAAGAAAATGGAATGGTCTCCCATTCCACTTCTCTATTATCTATTAGTTTTCTTCTTTTTCTTCTTCAGTTTTAGCTTTGGCTATAGTTTTAATGTTAGTTTCGGTTAGGATTTCTTCGTCAATTTCAGAAGGCGCTCCTGTAAGCAGGTCCGTTGCAGCCTGGGTTTTAGGGAAGGCGATGACATCCCTAATTGATTTAGCTCCAGTGAAAATCATGGCTAGTCTGTCTAGGCCATAGGCTATTCCACCATGGGGTGGGACACCATACTTAAAGGCTTCTAGAAGGAAACCAAATTTTTCGTCTTGCTCCTGCTCATCTATACCTAGGGCTTCAAAGACCTCTCTTTGAAGGTTCCCATCGGAGATTCTGATAGATCCTCCACCAGCTTCTTCGCCGTTGATAACCAGGTCATAGGCCTTGGCCTTTACAGTTGCCTTATCAGGGCCAAGCTTGTCTAGGTCTTCATCTATTGGAGCGGTAAAGGGGTGGTGGACAGCCACATATCTTTCTTCTTCCTCATCGTACTCAAACATTGGGAAGTCGACAACCCACAGAAGGTCATAGCTATCTTGTGGAATTAGGTCTAACTCTTTGGCCAGGTGAACCCTCAAAGCTCCCAATGAGTGGAAGACAACTGAGTCTTTGGCCGCCACTGCTAGTAGCAAGTCTCCTGCTTCTGCTTCCATGGCTTCTAAAATACCTTCTCTTTCGTCATCTGTTAGGAATCTTTCAATCGGAGTTCTAATGCCATCTTCTTCAACGTGTATGTGAACGATGCCCATAGCTCCGTAGTCTTTTACAAAGTCTTCTAGGCTTTTAATTATCCTGTTAGAAAATTCTGCTGAGGCTCCCTTGACGTTAATCATCCTAACAGAGGAGCCTTCTCCTACATTTCCTGAAAAAACTTTGAATTCTGAATCTTTTACCAGATCTGAAATATTTACCAGCTCTAGGCCAAACCTAGTGTCAGGTTTATCCGAACCGTATTTTTCCATAGCCTCATCGTGGGATAGTCTTCTCAGTGGAATCTCAATCTCGTAGTCAGCCACTTCCTTAAAGAGAGTTTTGATGTAATCTTCATTGAGCTCAATTACGTCATCTACATCTACAAAGGAAAGCTCTACGTCGATTTGAGTAAACTCTGGCTGACGATTAGCCCTCAGGTCCTCGTCCCTAAAGCATTTAACGATTTGGTAGTACTTATCTAAGCCTCCCGCCATAAGCAGCTGTTTAAAGAGCTGGGGTGATTGGGGAAGGGCGTAGAATTTACCTGGGTTTACTCTAGAGGGAACAATATAGTCTCTGGCTCCCTCGGGAGTAGCCTTAGTTAAAAAAGGAGTTTCAACTTCGACAAAGTCCCTAGAATCGAAGAAATTTCTCGTAACCTGGGAGATTTTAGATCTGACCCTAAGGTTTTTCTGCATAGAAGGTTTCCTTAGGTCTAGGGTCCTATGCTTAAGTCTAAGGTTTTCGCTGACATCGTCTCCGTCTCTGACGTAAATAGGTGGTACTTCTGATTTGGCTAGAATCCTCAGCTCATGAGCTAGAATCTCTACATAGCCTGTTGGAATCTCTTCATTGACTGCAGATCTTTTTCTGACCTTACCTTTAACAGCAATGACAAATTCAGACCTTAGCTTTTTAGCCTTTTCAAAGACATCTTCTTCAGTATCCTCGTCAAAGACAACCTGGGCTATTCCAGAGCTATCCCTTAAATCAACAAAAACTATAGAGCCAAGGGATCTTTCAGTTTGAACCCAGCCCATTAACACTACTTCCTCATCTATATTTTCTTCTCTTAAAGTCCCTGCTAGGTGACTTCTTCTTAGATTACCCATACTCTCTAACAAAATATCGCCTCTTTCTTTTTATCTCTACCCTTTATTATATCAGTAAACTGAAAGCTTTTAAATAAGGGTTTTTCCTAAGTCCCGATGATTACTGTATCTGAGCCTAATAATAGATACTAACAATTATATTACTAATATAATATGATATGATGTACAAAATAACTAACGAGGGGTAATTATGAAATATTTAATTTTAATAACGGTAATCCTTTTGTCTTCTGCTTTCTGTAAAGAAGGTAAGACTTTACTCTTGTACTAAACAAATACCTTAGGACTGCATTTATATAAACTATTTTAATATTTATCTTGACAGAAATACTGGCCTAGTATAGAATAAATTCAATCAATAGATTATAAAACTTTTGAAGAGAAGAGTATTCAGTGGATTTGAGCCCAGAGAGTTTTCGTTTGCTGAGAGAAGACGGATATGAAGCTGAAGAAGATGGCCTCTTTTAGGTTGTGGTCAATAGCCACAGACAGGATTCGCCTGTTATAGCGATAGGGTATGAATGTACCCGAAATGAGGTCCATTTTTATGGACAAAATAAGGTGGTAACGTGATGCTTTCGCCCTTTGATGGGTGGAAGCTTTTTTTATTATTTTTTTACAAAGGAGTAAGTTATGACGGAAAAAGACTATAAATTAGGAACCCTTTGCGTTCAAGGTATTTACAATCCAGAAGAGGGAGAATCAAGAGTTCCTCCCCTGGTCCAATCTACGACCTTCCAGTACAATTCAGCAGAGGTAGTAGGGGACCTTTTCGACTTAAAGAGAACTGGTTATTTCTATTCTAGGCTGGCTAATCCGACTGTTGATCAGTTGGCAGGTAAGATAGCCAAGCTTGAGGGAGGGATTGGCGCAGCAATGACTTCATCAGGTCAGGCAGCTTCTTTTACTGCTATCACTAATATTTGCTCGGCCGGAGATAATATTATCGCCCTTAACAATATCTATGGTGGAACCTTCACCTTGCTAAAGGCATCACTAAAGAGGTTTGGTATCACAACCCACTTTGTGGGCTTAGATGAACTAGAGCAGATTCCTCTTATAGCTGATGAAAACACCAGGCTGGTTTTTGGAGAGACTCTCTCCAACCCAAATGTTGAGGTTTTAGATATTGAAAAGGCAGCAGAGCTAGCCCACAAGGTAGGCCTTCCACTATTTATCGACAATACCTTCCCGACGCCAATCCTGTGCAGGCCCTTTGAGCACGGAGCGGATGTAGTAGTTCACTCAGCTTCAAAGTACCTAGACGGCCACGCTAGGTCAATGGGAGGAGTTATCGTGGATTCAGGAAACTTTGATTGGAATCAAGATAGATTTCCCCTATTAAAAGAAGAAGATCCTAACTACCATGGCCTAAGCTATACAGAGACCTTTGGACCAGCAGCCTATCTGGTTAGGATTACGGCCGTTATGCTTAGAGACTTTGGACCAACCCTATCTCCCTTTAATGCTTGGGAGATAAATCTAGGTATGGAAACCCTAGAGCTGAGAATGGAAAAACATTCAGCCAATGCTCTAAAGGTAGCCCAGTTTCTAGAGGGCCACGACAAGGTAGAACAAGTGTCCTACCCGGGTTTAAAAGATGACCCCTATCATGAGTTAAGCAAGAAGTACTTGCCTAAGGGTTCAAGTGGAGTAATCTCCTTTAGATACAAGGGGGGCTTAGAAGAGACCAGAGACTTTATCGATTCCCTAGAGCTATGTTCTATGGTAATACACGTAGCTGATGTAAGGACGTCTGTCCTTCACCCAGCTTCTATGACCCATAGGCAGTTGACGGAAGAAGATCAAAAAGCGGTAGGTATCCTGCCAAACACGGTGAGACTATCAGTTGGAATTGAAAACGCAGATGACATTATTGAGGATTTAAAGCAAGCATTAGAGAGGTAGAGATATGCCCTTAATTATACCCAAGGATTTAATCGCAGAAGATATTCTAAAGAGAGAAAAGATTTTTACCATGCCGGAAGATTCGGCAGTGAGACAGGACATCAGACCCTTAAAGGTTGGGATTGTAAATCTTATGCCTATTAAGGAAGTAACCGAGATTCAGCTTCTAAGGATGTTGTCCAATACAGCTCTTCAGATTGATATCGACCTGATTAGAATGGGCTCCTACCAACCAAGAAACACCGACATGAGCCACTTAGAAAAATTTTATAAGACCTATGAGGAAATAAAGGATCAAAAGTACGACGCCTTTATCGTTACAGGAGCGCCAGTAGAGACCCTTCCTTACTCTGAGATTAAGTATTGGGAAGAATTAAGGAAGATATTTGACTTTGTTAAAGAGAATGTCTATTCAACCATGTTTATATGTTGGGGAGCTCAAGCAGCTCTCCATTACTTCTACGGTATAAGCAATGAGCTAAATGACAAGAAGATATTTGGTATCTACGATTATCAGAAGATAGAAGATAGCAAGTTGATGAAGGGCTTCGACGATGTATTTGCATCGCCCCAGTCAAGGTATTCTTATGTTAAGGATGAGGAAATCTTAAAACATGAGGATTTGAAGATATTGGCGACTAGAGAAGATACGGGTGTAAATATAGCCGCCTCTAGGGATTATCGTTTTATCTTTTCCTTTGGCCACTTTGAGTATGACAAAGACACTCTACATCAAGAGTATATAAGGGACCTTTCTAAGTCTCTAGAAATAGACAAGCCCATAAACTATTATGTAGATGATGACCCAGAAAAGGGTATTGTAGTAAGGTGGAGGTCTAGTGGGAACCTATTCTTCTCTAACTGGATTAACTACTGTGTCTATCAAGAGACTCCCTATGATATTGAGACTATTGAGGACAAGAAAGTCTCAAAGTTTGGTGGAAGTTCCCTGGCAGATGCTTCCCAATTTAAAAAGGTCAAGGACATTATCCTCAATAAGGAAGATAGAAATGTAATCGTGGTTTCGGCTCCTGGCAGAAGGGATTCAAAGGATACTAAGGTTACAGATGATTTAGTAAAGGTCTATGAGCTTAAAGAAAGCCTAGGAAATATAGAAAAAGCTATTGAGAAATTAGAATATGAAAGGGACTTGGCTTTGGCTAATAAGGAAGAGCTAACTGATTTTATAAAAGACAGGTTTCTTCAAATTGGTAAGGACTTAGGTTTTGAAGACTATGCCAGAGACCAAGTGAACCAGGTAGTTAAGGCCGTTGAGAAGTCAAACTCTTTGGATTTTATTATTTCTAGAGGTGAATACTTAAACGCTATTTTTATGGCCAAGTACTTAGGCTACAGGTTCGTCGACGCTGTTGACTTGATTTATTTTGATAAAAAGGGCCATGTAGACGAGGAGAAATCTACTAAGGCCATAGAAAATCGGATTTCCGAAGGGGATAAGGTGGTAGTGCCAGGATTTTACGGTGTAGACCACCTAGGCCAGGTTAAGACCTTTAAGAGAGGTGGGTCTGATTACACGGGTTCACTGTTAGCCAGTGCCCTAGGTTCATCAGTCTACGAAAACTGGACAGATGTTAGTGGGGTAATGTCAGCAGACCCTAAGCTTTGGGATGACGCTGAAAGGATTCCATACATGGATTACCAGAGTTTTCTTAGCATTATCGACGAGAGGGATCAGGTCTACCAAAGGGACGCAGTAAACCCAGTTAAGGAAAAGAATATCACTTTAAAAATCCTAAACACTAACGACCCTGAAGGTGAGGGAACAGAAATAAAAGACTAGAGAACTAGCAATCACCCTTCTATATTGAAGGGTGATTTTTTTCTTCGATACAGAACCCAGCTAGTTGACTTTGTCTGACCTTGGGTGTATAATTTATTTAGCAGTCTAATCAAGATAGTGCTAAAGAACGAGCTCACAGGAGGTTTTATGAATAGAATAGAGATACTACACTTTACCGATCCCCTATGCGGATGGTGCTGGGGATCAGAGCCGGTTTTAAAGAAAATATCAGAGTCTTATGGAGACAATGTTGAGATAAGAAAGGTAATGGGCGGCATGGTTGGGGATATAAGGATGAACTTCCCTGACGAACTAGCAGAAGAATTTGACAGCATAAATGCTGCTGTTTCAGGCATGTGGAAAACAGCCTCCAGTAGGCACGGAATGCCAGTGGCCGAAGAAGGTTTTCACCTCTTCTCAGAGGAAAACCTAGATTCTTTTTCACAGAATATTTCGGTTAAGGCAGCTCAGATGCAGGGAGAAATTAGGGCTACTGACTACTATAGAAGGCTTATGGAAGCCACCATGGTAGAGAATAGGGATACTTCAAAACTATCTGTCCAAATTGAAATTGCCGATGAAGCAGGTTTAAACACTGGTGCTTTTATTATGGCTATGAAAGATGGTAGCGCAGAAAAGGCCTTTAAGGAAGATGCAAAGCTCCTTTATAAGTACCAGGTTAATTCTTTCCCAACCTTCTTAGTTAGGTATGAAGACAAGGAAGTAGTAATGAGGGGCTTCCATATATTTGAAGATTTTAAAAAGGTAGTCGACGAATATTTAGATGCTTCGGAGATTGTTCCTATCGAGTACGTAGGAACCTTAGGGGAAATTGAAGACTTTATCTGTAAGTATCCAAGCACAGCCCCTAGGGAGATAGAAACAGTATTTCCCCTAGGTAGCTTAGAGGTAGATTGGACTATTGATAAATTAGTAGAAGAGGGTAAGATC
>CAZFXW010000056.1:0-8702 GCA_964523385.1 uncultured Peptoniphilaceae bacterium
CGAGCTCTGCAGCAAAGGGGGAGTCACTTAGTGATACGATTAGAACAGTCGGTCAATATGCTGACCTTTTGGTTATGCGACATCCCAAGGAAGGAGCTGCAGAATTGGCAGCTGCCTATTCACCAGTTCCATTAATTAATGCCGGTGATGGAGGTCACTTTCATCCCACTCAAACCCTTACTGACCTGGTGACTATTGCAGAGGCTAAGGGGACTTTTAGTGGTTTGACCATCGGTCTATGTGGAGACTTAAAATTTGGTAGAACTGTTCACTCCCTTTTAAAAATGATGAATATGTTTCCAGACAACCGCTTTATCTTAATCTCTCCAGATGAACTTCAAATCCCTGACTATGTAAGGGAATTAACTTTTAAGGATGGGGAAGATAATTATCTAGAAGTTGAGCAGATGGAAGATGTTATTGGTGACTTAGATATTCTATATATGACTAGAGTTCAAAAGGAAAGATTTTTTAACGAAGCAGACTATATCAGGCTTAAGGACTCATATATCTTAGATAATAAGAAGTTAGAAGGGGCAAAAAAAGACCTTAGCATTCTCCATCCTCTCCCAAGGGTAAATGAAATTGCCAAGGAAGTGGATTTGGATCCAAGAGCCTTGTACTTTAGGCAAGCTAAGTGCGGTATGTATGCGAGAATGGCGCTTATAACTAAGCTATTGGGGGTATAAAAATGTTAAGTATTACCAGTATTAATAGGGGTATTGTCCTGGATCATATTTCACCAGGCAAGGGTTACAAGCTCTTCAGACTTCTTGAGTTGGAAAAAGCTGATTTCACAGTAGCCCTTATTATGAATGCTAGAAGTGACAAGCATGGCCTTAAAGATTTAATTAAAATTGAAAATGAAATTGAACTTGACCTTAGGGCCCTAGGAATTATCGATGAAAATATTACAATAAATATCATTGAAAATGAAAAAATTATTAGAAAAATTGATGTAGAGCTTCCAGAGGAGTTTGAAGGGGTTTTTAAGTGTAAGAATCCTAGGTGTATAACTACCGAGGAAAGAGACATAGTAAATAGGTTCATCCTGATGAACAAGACGGAGAAAAAATACAGGTGCGCGTATTGCGACCACATACTTTCCATGGAGGATTAGATGTTATTTAAAAATGGGCTTATAGCTGATAAAAATGGTAGTTACAATGGTGACCTTAGAGTTAAGGATGGTCTTATAGCTGAATTAGGTTTAGACTTAGAAGCTCTAGAGGGGGAAGAGGTTTATGATTTAAAGGGCAAGCTCCTTGCACCTTCCTTTGTAGATCTTCACACACATTTTAGAGAACCTGGCTTTGAGTATAAGGAAGATATTGAATCAGGTTCAAAGGCAGCCCTTAGGGGAGGCTTTACTAAGTGTGTAACTATGGGCAACACTAAGCCTATTTGTGACTGTGTTGAAGTTTACCAAATGGTTATGGATAAAAATGAAGAGTTAGGACTTATCGACCTCCACCAAATAATATCGGTAACCAAGGGTTTGAAGGGAGAAGAGCTAATTGATTTTGATTCTCTTCCTGCTGAAGTAAAGTTCTTGTCAGATGATGGTATGGGAATTTTATCTAACTACACTATGCTCAAGGCAATGGAAAAAGCTGTAGAGAAGGGGATAGGGATTATGGTCCATGCTGAGGATCCAGATATTTCTCCTGAGGATTATAGGATTGGCGAAGATATAATTACCGCCAGAGATATATATCTGGCTTCAGTCACCGGAGCTAAAATTCACTTTAGCCACGTAAGTACTAAGGGCTCAATAGACATGATTAGGGAAGCCAAGGAGAAAGGTTTAGATGTTAGCTGTGAAGTAGCACCCCATCATCTAGTTCTGTCAGATTTAGACTATAGGGTAAATCCTCCTATTAGAACAGGAGAGGATGTAGAGGCTCTTAGGAAGGCCCTAGCTGACGGTACCGTTGATGCTATTGCAACAGACCATGCGCCTCATACGGCTGATGAGAAGGAGCAAGGGGCTCCTGGTATGATTGGTCTAGAAACAGCCTTTCCCCTTCTTTATACAGAGCTGGTCCTCAAGGATTTAATATCCCTTGAGAAACTTTTAGAGTTGATGGCCTATGGTCCTAGGAAGATTCTCGACGAGGCTGGAGGAAAAATTGAACTTGGCCAGCCGGCTGACCTAACGGCAATAGATTTAGACAGTGAGATTAGAGTAGACGAATCCCTTATAGCTTCAAAATCTTCTAACACTCCTTTTTGGGGTCAGGAGCTTAGGGGGAAGGTTGAGATGACTGTTAGAAAAGGAAAGGTGAACGAACAATGATTATCGATAAATTATTTGCCAGTGTGAGGGACAAGTCTTTCGTGTGCGTTGGCTTAGACACTGCAGCTTCTTATGTGCCAGCTAGGATGCTTGAAAGAGGATTGGCCCAGGGGATGTTTGACTTTAACAAGGAAATTATTGACGCCACCCACGATATAGCAGGCATCTACAAGCTTCAAATTGCCCATTATGAAGCTTCTGGGCTAGAAGGTCTTAAGGCCTATGCTATGACTATGGACTACCTTAGATCTAAGGACTTATTGAGCATTGGAGATGTTAAGAGGGGAGACATCTCTTCTACAGCAGAGATGTATGCAAAGGGCCATTTCGAAGGAGACTTCGAGGCTGATTTTATCACTTTAAATCCCTATATGGGCTACGATTCAATAACTCCCTATATGCCCTATTTAGAGTCTGGTGCTAAGGGCGTCTTTGTTCTACTAAGGACTTCTAATTCTGGCGCTAAGGATATCGAATATCTAGAGCACCAGGGAAGACCTCTCTACTACACAGTAGGTGATGGCTTAGAAGAAATAGGAAAATCGGCTGTTGGCCAATGTGGATATTCTTCTTTAGGCCTAGTAGTAGGAGGAACTCATTCTGAAGAAGCGGTAGAAATCAGGGAAAAGTATGCTAATTCATTTTTCCTAATTCCAGGTTATGGGGCTCAAGGGGCAGCAACTGAAGATATCAGGTCTTATCTAAATGACTTTAATGGTGGGGTTGTCAATTCCTCTAGGGGTATAATTAGAAATTATGCCAAATATGAAGATGGGGAGGAAAGGCTCGGCCATTACGCAAGGTTGGCCACAGAGGAGATGATGGAGGATATCTATGGCTAACAAAAAAACTTATCAGAAGGGGTTGGTTTTAGAGAATAACCAGCTCTGTTCCAATGTTTATGAAATAAAAATTGAGGGTGATTTCTCAGGTGAGCCTGGTCAATTCTATATGTTTAGGTCCTGGGATGACTATCCACTTCTGTCTAGACCCTTTAGTATTTGCGATTTAGGCGACGGCTGGATAAGTTTTCTTTACCTAATTGTAGGCAAGGGAACTGATTTAATGACTAGACTAGTGCCCGGAGATCCTGTCAAAGTACTTGGTCCTTTAGGCCAAGGCTTTGAGATAAATCCTGCTGATAAAAAAGTCGCCGTGGTGGCAGGTGGAATTGGCAATGCCCCCATGCTTTATCTGATTAAGAATCTACCAGTTAAGGCAGACCTTTATCTAGGCTATAGGGATGAAGTCTATTTTGTAGATCAGTTAAGTGCCTATGCTAACAAGGTGGAGATTGCTACTGATTCTGGTAGTCAAGGAGTAAAGGGTAATGTATTAGATATTTTTTCAGGTGAATACGACAGAATTTACAGCTGTGGACCAGACCCGATGCTAGTAGCTCTAAAAGACGCGGTGGGAGGGGATAGGCTCCAGCTGTCTATGGAAAGGCGTATGGGATGTGGAGTTGGTATTTGCTATGGATGCTCTGTTGAAACGGTTGACGGTATTCTCAGGGCCTGTGTAGATGGTCCAGTCTTTAAGGGGAGTGATTTAATATGATTAAAGTTGATTTATGTGGAGTTAAATTAATAAACCCCGTCATAGCTGCCTCTGGCTGTTTTGCCTTTGGTAGGGAAATGGATCAATACATAGACTTAAAGAAGATTGGGGGAATCTCTACTTCGGGCATTACTATTCAAGCCAAGGAGGGTAATAAGGGGATTAGAATCTATGAAACTCCCTCTGGTTTAATGAACAGTATAGGTTTGCAGAATCCATCGGTAGAGGTTTTTCTTGAAGAAGAGTTCGAGGCTATGAAAAAACTTGGTCCAGAGGTTATTGTAAACCTAGGGGGCAATGAGCTAGACCATTACCTGGATGGGGCTAAACTTCTGGAAAAAGCCGACTTTGAGATTATAGAGCTTAATATTTCCTGTCCTAACCTAGAAGAGGGTGGATTAGCCTTTGGGATGGATTGTGATTCTGCAGCTGAAGTTGTTAAAGCAGTAAAGGAAATCTCTACTAAGAAGATTATGGTTAAGCTAACTCCCAATGCTGGAGACTTGGTTGGAGTAGCTCAGGCTTGTCAGGAAGCAGGAGCTGACGCTTTATCATTGGTGAATACTTTTAACGCTCTAGCAATAGATATATATAAGAGAAAACCCGTCTTTAACAATGTTACAGCTGGCTTATCAGGTCCAGCTATTAAGCCTATTGCTCTCAGAATGGTTAGAGATGTGGCTAGAGCAGTTGATATCCCAGTAGTTGGTATAGGTGGGATTTCAACTTGGCAAGACGCTATCGAGTTTATCATGGCAGGTTCTACAGCTATCCAGGTTGGTACGGCTAACTTTGTTGACCTAAACGTAATGGAAGACATAGCTGCTGGGATAGAAAGTTTTATGAAAAATCAAGGGATTAATGACCTGTCTGAAATCAGGGGAATAATATAAGGAATTTTTAAGGAGGAATTATGACTGTTAGAGACATTTTAAAGGAAACCGAGGCTTTTTTGCAAGGACACTTTCTACTTTCTTCAGGTAAGCACTCAGACGGATATGTCCAGTGTGCAAGGGTGCTTATGTATCCTGAGAAGGCAGAAGAGGTTCTTAAGTCTGTAGTTGAGCAGATTAAGGACCTAGGCATTGAGACTACGGTAGGGCCTGCTATAGGCGGTATTGTAGTGTCCTATGAGCTGGGTAGACAGCTTGGTGTTCCGTCAATCTTTACAGAGAGAGAAGACGACGTAATGACACTGAGAAGAGGTTTTGACTTAAAAGAGGGAACAAAGGTTATTATCGCTGAGGATGTTGTGACCACAGGTAAATCCTCTCTAGAGACTATCAAGGCTCTTGAAGGGTATGGGGCAGAGGTCTTGGGTGTGGCTTGTCTAGCTAACAGGTCTGGTCTAAAAGAAGTTGAAGGCTATACTATCTATTCTTCTATTGATTTAGATATCAATACCTACGACAATGAAGACTGTCCACTTTGTAAGGAAGGCGTGGAGCTAGTTCAACCAGGTAGCAGGAAAAAATTCTAAGACCACTGGTTATCTTGTTGGGTCGAAAGTGTAGTCATATTTTAGCCCACCTAATAAGGTGGGCTTTTTTTGCTTCCAATAGATTTTCATATATAATTGTTAAGTAACTAATTTTGATAGGAGGGATTGTTATTTTTATAGATTATATTAAAGTACTAATACTAGGTATTATTGAGGGTTTAACAGAATTTCTCCCAGTTTCCTCTACGGGCCACTTGGTCTTGGCTGGAGAATTTATTAGGCTAGAACCAGCTAATTTTGCAAATACTTTTATGATTATCATTCAACTAGGTGCAATAATGGCCGTAGTTATGCTCAATTTTAAAAGGTTAAATCCTTTTTCCAAATCTAATGTTCCAGATACTCTGAGGGAAGAATATATAAGAGAGGGAACTGGTCACAGAATATCTATGCTTATCAGATATGCAGATATTAATATTATTGAGCTTTGGAAGAAGATTATCGTCTCTGTTCTACCTGCGGTCGTCCTAGGCTTACTTTTTGATGACCTTATTGATACTTATCTTTTCAATCCAATAACCGTAGCAATAACCTTGGTTCTTTATGGAATTATTATCGTCTTTATTGAAAATAGGAAATTAGGTAGTAAGGCGAAGATTGAGAACTTTAAGGATATATCATATGCTACTGCTCTTGGTATTGGACTTTTTCAATGTTTAGCTATGGTTCCAGGAACTTCTAGGTCAGCTGCTACCATTATAGGGGCTTTACTCTTAGGAGCTTCTAGAATTGTGGCTACAGAGTATTCTTTTTTCCTAGCTATTCCGACCATGTTAGGAGCTACAGCCCTTAAGATTTTTAAGAATATTTCAGGCTATTCGCTTCATCAGTGGGGGTTGATAGTCTTCGGAGCATTGGTTAGCTTTGTAGTTGGTTACTTTGCCATCGAGAGGTTCGTTGCCTATATAAAAAAGCATGACTTTAAGGTCTTTGGTTATTATAGGATCGTATTGGGTATAATAGTATTGGTATTTTTCAGTTTATTTAGATAAGTGTTTAAAACTATACCCATCTGGGTATATATAATGCGAATGAAATTTTTAGGAGGTAATTATGAGTTTAATATCGAAAACTATTCAATCAGGGGATTGGAAGAATGAAAAGCACGTACCAACTATTCAGGTTGAGAAAGGTGATGGCGGCCTAAGGATTACTGTAGACATAGGTCACGAGGATCCTCATCCAAACCTACTTGAGCACCACATCCAGTGGATTAAGGTCTTTTTCCAACCAGATGGATTTAAATTCCCAATTGAGGTAGGAAGTTATGAGTTTACAGCTCACGGTGAAGAAGATCTTTTCTCACACCCAGAGGTAACTGCAGTTTTAAAGACTGATAAGCCAGGAACAGTTCATGCTATTAGCTACTGTAATATCCATGGACTATGGGAGAACTCAGAAGAAGTTAAGTAATAGAATAAATTAAAATGGAGCCCATTGGGCTCCATTTTTTGTTGGTTATTCTATATTAATTTACTTGTTTTTTTCCCTTAAAGCCGCTTGTGCTGCTGATAGTCTAGCTGTTGGCACTCTAAATGGGGAACAAGATACATAATCCAGTCCAATATTGTGGAAGAATTCGATTGAAGATGGGTCTCCACCGTGCTCACCACAAACTCCTAGTTTAATATCTGGGTTAGTAGATCTTCCTCTTTCAACTGAAATCTTTAGAAGTTCTCCAATTCCCCTTTGGTCTAGAGATGCGAATGGATCTCTAGAGAAGATATCTTTCTCTAGGTACTCATGTAAGAATCTTCCTGCGTCGTCTCTAGAGAAACCGTAACCCATTTGAGTCATATCGTTGGTACCAAAGCTGAAGAACTCAGTAATTTCTGCAATCTCATCTGAAGTTAAAGCAGCCCTTGGAATCTCTATCATTGTTCCAATCAGTAAATCTATTTTATCATCTTTTTCAGTAAAGACCTTGGAAATCTCATCTACAACTTCATTCTTAACATATTCTAGCTCTTTAACTTCTGCTACTAGTGGAATCATTATCTCAGGTACTACATTACCACCTTCTGCATTTATTCTAAGAGCAGCTTGAACGATGGCCCTTACTTGCATCCTATAAATTTCTGGGTAGGTAACCGCCAACCTAAGTCCTCTATGACCAAGCATTGGGTTGATTTCTTGAAGGCTGTTAACTCTATCCCTTAGAATTTCAAAGGATACATTTAAGGTATCTGCTAATCTTCTAATATCATCTTCTGAAGTTGGCAGGAACTCGTGTAGTGGTGGGTCTAAAAGTCTGATGGTTACTGGCTTATCTTCCATTACCTTGAAGATACCGTAGAAGTCTTCTTCCTGAATTGGAAGGAGTTTAGCTAGGGCTTTTTCTCTGTCTTCTTGACTTTCCGCTACGATTACCTGTCTCATATGTAAGATTCTGTCTTCTTGGAAGAACATGTGCTCTGTTCTTGTTAGACCGATTCCTACTGCTCCAAAGTCTAAGGAGTTTTGTGCATCCTCTGGTGAGTCTGCGTTAGATCTGATATCCAATCTCTTAAACTCATCGGTCCACTCCATAAAGATATTGAACTTACCAGTTAATTCTGGCTCTATCTTCTTAATTTCACCTTCATAAACCTTACCGGTTGTACCATTTAATGAAATTATGTCGCCTTCTTTGTAGACAACGTCTCCAATTCTCATGGTTCCAGAGTTCTCATCTATATAGATTTCCGATGCTCCAGCAACACAACACTTACCCATACCTCTAGCTACTACAGCCGCGTGAGAAGTCATTCCACCTCTAGAGGTTAGGATTCCTTCAACTGCAACCATACCCTCAATATCTTCTGGGGAGGTCTCGGTTCTTACGATTAACGCTTCCTCGCCTCTTTCCTTAGCTGCAACTGCTGCTTCAGAGGTGAAGTAGATCTTACCCGAAGCTGCTCCAGGTGATGCTGCTAGTCCAGTAGCAACCTCTGTGTGCTTGGCAAGTTCATCTGGGTCAAAGTTTGGTAGAAGCAGCTGAGTTAGTGAATCTGGATCGATTCTTAGGATTGCTTCTTCTTTTGTTATTAAACCTTCTTCAACCATATCTACAGCGATAGCGATAGCTGCTTGAGTTGTTCTCTTTCCTGAACGAGTTTGAAGGATGAATAACTCGCCATCTTCAATTGTGAATTCAAGGTCTTGCATATCCTTGTAGTGTTTTTCAAGATTTTCTGTAATCTCTTCAAATTCTTCGTAGATTTCAGGCATAATCTCTCTTAGCTGGTGGATTTCCTCTGGAGTCCTAATGCCAGCAACTACGTCTTCTCCCTGAGCGTTTAACAGGAACTCACCAAATAGTTCATTATCACCATCTGATGGGTTTCTAGAGAAGGCTACACC
>CAZFXW010000057.1:0-8687 GCA_964523385.1 uncultured Peptoniphilaceae bacterium
TGTTGGTCATAGTCTTTGAAGATTCTCTTAGACTCAGCCAATAGGAGAGTAATACCTATAACGTTAGGGATTACCATTAGGGCGTTAAACATGTCAGCTAATTCCCAAACCACGGCTACTTCTAGAATAGAACCTAAAATGATGAATACGATAACAGCAATCTGGTAAACTCTTACTGCTCCCCTATCTCCGAACAGATACTTGATATTTCCTTCACCAAAGTAGTACCAACCTACGATAGTGGTCATGGCAAAGAAGGTTAAAGCTACCGCTATAAACTTACCACCAATTGGTCCAAAGACCGTGTCAAAGGCGTGCATGGTTATTGCCGCACCTTGGAAGTC
This sequence comes from uncultured Peptoniphilaceae bacterium, assembly GCA_964523385.1. GTDB lineage: Bacteria > Bacillota > Clostridia > Tissierellales > Peptoniphilaceae > CAZFXW01. The sequence continues at coordinate 345 of CAZFXW010000057.1, forward strand.
AGCAGTGTAAGCTCCTGTAGAGATAACTACTAGGGCTGTTGCTGAACATACTAGGATTGTGTCGATAAAAACTCCAACCATAGCTACAGTTGCTTGAACCACTGGGTGAGCAACGTCTGCTACTGCGTGAGAGTTTGGCGTAGAACCCATACCGGCTTCGTTAGAGAATAATCCTCTAGCAACCCCGTATCTGATAGCAGTTCTCATGGTATAACCCATAACACCGCCACCAATTGCCTTACCTGAAAGTGCCTGGCTAAAGATCATCCTAAAAGTCTCTCCCATATGATCTCTAAAAATCACTAGAGCCGCTATAGCTGCTATTATGTAAATAGCTGCCATAATTGGAACGACCATCTCTGTAAACTTTGCGATTCTCTGCATACCACCTACAAATATTAGAGCAGCAAGAATTGCTATAACTACTCCAATTGCGATAGTTGGAATATTAAAGGCTGAGGATACAGTAGTAGCTATAGAGTTAGACTGAACCATATTACCTACAAAGCCTAGGGCTAGTACGATTAGAACAGCAAAAACTGCCGCTAAGAACTTTCCTAGTCCTGCCATACCACGGTCTTCTAGCCCCTGTCTAAGGTAGAAAGCCGGTCCCCCAACTAGTTGGCCGTCTTCTCCCCTAATCCTATATTTTTGAGCTAGGGTTGCCTCAACTGAGATCGTTGCCATCCCTACAAGGGCGGTAATCCACATCCAGAATATGGCTCCTGGTCCACCAGAAGCAAGAGCTGTCGCTACTCCTCCGATATTACCAGTTCCTACCTGAGCTGCTACTGCAGTAGCTAGTGATTGGAATGAAGACATTGAGCCTTCTTCTACTTCTTCTTTCTTGAAAATACCACCAAAAGCCTCTTTGAAACCTATTCCGATCTTAGTAAACTGTGGAAAACCTAAGTATAATGTCGCAAGAACACCAAAGCCTACTAAAAGAACCATCATAGGTACTCCCCAAAGGACACCATTGATATTTTCTACAAGTGTTTGTAAAGCTGTCATAATTCCTCCTTATGTCTGTATTTTCTTATATCCAAGTATAAAAGTTGACATTTATATTCTAACAGATTATAGAAAAAATACAAGCCGTACAGGAAAAGGTATTCACGCCACATTAACGCATTAATTTGTAGCCGATATACCTATTCTCATATACTAGAATTTTATTCAAGTAGGAAACTACAAAAAAAAGCAGAGGCATCCCTCTGCTTAAAATTATTTACTTTCCTTCGATTGGCCTCATGGTTGGGAAGAGGATTACATCTCTTATGGATTCTTCACCTGTCAGAATCATAATCAACCTATCTACCCCAATACCTAAACCTCCAGTAGGTGGTAATCCTACTTCTAGGGCGTTGATAAAGTCATAATCCATCATATGGGCCTCGTCGTCTCCCTGTTCCCTAGCAGCTACCTGATCTTCAAACCTCTGTCGCTGGTCGATAGCGTCATTAAGCTCTGAGAAGGCATTAGCAATCTCATATCCAGTTACAAAAGCCTCAAACCTATGGGTATACCTAGAATCTTCTGGATCTCTCTTTGCCAGCGGAGAGACCTCCACAGGGTAGTGAGTAATAAAGGTAGGCTGGATTATCTTGTCTTCACAAAATTTATCAAAGAATTCCTCTATAATTGCCCCTCTAGTGGTAAAACTTTCTACCTCTATGCCCTTTTCCTTAGCTAGGGCCCTAGCGTCTTCATCAGTAGGATATTCTTCAAAGTCGATACCAGTGTATTTCTCTACTATTTCCGTCATTTTCATCCTATTCCAAGGAGGGGTAGTGTCTATTTCATGGCCAGCATAATTAATTGTAGCCTGGCCGTTAACCTTCATATTAAGGTAGTGGACCATGTTCTCTGTAATATCCATCATATCCTCATAGTCTTGGTAGGCTGCGTAAAGCTCTATAGCAGTGTACTCTGGATTGTGAGTAGGACTCATTCCCTCGTTTCTAAACATCCTGCCCATCTCGTACACCTTTTCAAAGCCCCCTACAATCAACCTCTTTAAGTAAAGTTCGTTGGCTATTCTCAGGTACATATCTATATCTAGGGTGTTGTGATGGGTAACAAAAGGCCTAGCATTGGCTCCTCCAGCGATAGTATTAAGAATAGGTGTATCCACTTCTAGGTAGCCCTTCTGGTCTAGAAACTCCCTAATTCCAGATATTATCTTAGACCTTTTAATAAAGGTCTCTTTAACCTCTGGATTTACGATTATGTCTACATACCTTTGCCTGTACCTTAACTCTTGATCTGAAAGACCGTGGAACTTTTCTGGAAGAATTTGTAGGGATTTAGTCAGTAGAGTAATTTCCTCTGTCCTTATGGAAATCTCACCCCTTTGAGTTGTAAAAACCTCACCTTGAGCTCCAACTATATCCCCAATGTCAATTTGTTCTACTGCCTCAGCATATTTTGCCTCGCCCATGGTGTTCATCCTATTAAAGAGCTGGATTCTCTCCGTCGAGTCCTGAAGGTCCATAAAGTTTACCTTACCGTGACCCCTCTTTGACATTATCCTACCAGCCACTCTTACTACCTTGCCTTCGTAGTCCTCGTAGTTATCGATAATGTCTTGGGCTAAGGTCCTGTCGGGAAAGCTACCTATAGTATGAGGATCCTTGCCTTCCTCTACAAGCTTAGCCAGCTTGTCCCTTTTAATTTGCCTCATCTCATTGACATTTAATTCTGCCATAATTCCCCCTCTTTTCTTATATGGAAATCTCTAATATTTCAAATTCTAATATACCACCTGGAGTATCAGCCTTAACTATATCCCCAACTTTTCCACCGATTAGTGCCTTTCCTACTGGTGAAACGTTAGAAATCTTTCCCGCTACCGGGTCAGCCTCTGCTGAACCTACAATGGTATACTTTAGGTCTTCATCGTACTCCATGTCCTTGACTAGAACCGTGGCGCCTATATTTACCACATCCTTGCTCAGCGAGCTTTGGTCTATGGTCTTCGCATGCCTAAGCATATCTTCAAGAACCATAATCCTGTCTTCAATTTGAGCTTGTTCGTTCTTTGCCTCGTCATACTCTGCGTTTTCAGATAGGTCTCCAAAGCCAATTGCAACTTTAATCTTCTCAGCAATCTCTCTTCTCTTTGGACCTCTTAAATTTTTTAATTCCTTTTCTAACTTCTCTAAGCCTTCAGAAGTTAAAAGTACTTCTTTTTCAACCATGTCTTACTCCCTTTCAACCCGCCAAAAGGTTCTTATACTCCTGGATGGCGCTTAGGACATCATCATAGTCCTTTAATTTGTTAATTTTATCCTTGTACTCGTTGGAGCCCTTCATACCTTTCAGGTACCAGGCTGCGTGCTTTCTCATTTCCCTTATAAAAATCTCCGGTTTTTCTTCCTTCATCTTCTCGTAATGTAAGACCATCGTGTCGAGAATCTCAAAGTCACTAACCAGCTTGGGCTCTCTGCCCTCAAGAACATCCTTGATTTCCCTGAAAATAAAGGGACGGCCTAGGGCGCCTCTGGCTATCATAACCGAGTCACACCCTGTGTATTCTATCATATTTCTAGCGTCTTCACCGGAAAAAATATCACCATTGCCAACTACGGGTATATCTAGAGCCTGGGTCAGCTTTTTTATCGCCTCCCAGTCGGCCTTACCCCTATAGTACTGGTTCTTGGTCCTTCCATGAAGGGTAACCCTTTCGGCTCCTGCCTCCTGGCAGATCCTGCCTACTTCTAAGTAGTTTATGCTATCGTCAGATATGCCCAACCTAAATTTTACGCTAACTGGGACCTTGGATTTTTCCACCATAACCCTAGTTATCTCTCCAATTAAAGCTGGGTCTCTCATCAAAGCTGCACCATCTCCATTGTTATAAACCTTTGGAGCCGGACAACCAGCGTTTAAGTCTAAGCTAGTATAGTCGTAATTTTCGTTGAGAAAATCAACAACTTCTGAGATTATATCCGGTTCACTACCAAAAATCTGAATGCCGACATTCGCTTCCCCTTCTATGTCTAAGAGTCTCTTGGTGCTTTCGTCCGAATAGTAAAGGCCCTTGGCTGATACCATCTCACAAAAGCTAACATCCGCTCCATATTCACTTACCAGGTTCCTAAAGGTCCTATCGGTTATGCCGGCCATTGGAGCCATATATAGTTTAGGAGTTTTTATCATAGATTATCTTTAAACCTTTCAGGGTTAGCTCTGGGTCAATCTCTACTATATACTTGCTAGCCTAGTGTAACCACCAGTCGAAACGACATTCAATTGGTCAATGGGTATCTCCATCTCTTCTGCAATCTTTTCAAGTATTCCATCAATTAAGGCAATATAGCCATATACTATACCCGATTGCATAGACTGAACCGTAGTCCTGCCTATTGCCACCACCGGGTCAATTAGATCTACCTTTGGTAATTTTGAAGTCCTGGTAAAGAGGGCTTCCGATGCAATTCCAATACCTGGAGCAATAGCACCACCTTGGTAATGGCCCTTTTCATCTATCACATCAAAGGATATGGCTGTTCCCATATCTACAACCACAATTGGTCCTCCGTATAATTCGTAGGCAGCAACAGAGTTAACTATCCGGTCTCCCCCTACTTCTTTGGGATTATCATACCTTATATTAATACCCGTCCTAGTCCCGACTCCAACCATCATTGGTTCCTTGCCTATATATCTAGAGCAAACAGCGGGAATAGTGTGGGTCAGCTTAGGCACTACAGAGGATATGATAACGTCATCTACATCCTCATATCCCAAACCATGGATCTCTAAGAGTTGCCTAAAAATCAACCCATACTCATCTGATGACCTTTGAAGATCCGATGCAATCCTCCAGTTGTGGATTAACTCATCCCCTTCAAAGACCCCGATGACAATATTTGTATTTCCAATATCTATTCCCAGTAACATACTTCCTCCTACTTTAGCTTTTTGCCAATTTTTGTAATGGCTGGCACAATATATCCTGCCAAAATCATCTCTGGAATTCCGTTAACCACGATTACCGATAAGATTAAAGCTAATATCTTATCTTCGGCGATACCAAGGGCCTGGGCGTACTCTCTGGCGTACCAGATATAGATGGAGCCCATTACCATGGCTGTGTGAATACCAGTGGCCAAGGTAGCACTTATAAAATCCGAGTATCCATCTCCCTGGTCTTTTCTTAAAAAATATAAACCGAATCCAACTGTAATAAGCAGCAATATACCTTGAGATAAGGCAAATTCTCCTACCTGATAAGATTTAAAACTAGAGTAGGCTAAGTATATGGCCAGGCCTGAAAAAATAGCTATAAAAACTTTTTTCAACTGAGCTGGGTCTTTCTTCTCAAGATAGCCACTTAGACTCCCCGCTACAAAGCCAAATACCACCCTAGGTAATACGGACACCATAGGATTCATCAATATAAAGCTGGTTAAACTAGGCTGGGTATAGGCTCTGAATAGGGATAGCAACCCAAATATTGCCCCCATCAAGGCTCCCATCTTCCTTCCATATAAAACCGCCACGATTAGCACAGGAATATGCATGGTCGTAGCGGCAATTGGGCCTACTGGGATAAATCCTAGTGGCGTAGATGCTAGTAAAACAGTCACCCCGCTCATCAGTCCTAGTACAGTTAGGTTTTTAGTATTAAGTTTCATATCTTCTCCTTTGATCTGGTTCACTCAGGATACCAGTCTTTCATTTTTTTCTATGTTCCCTTATAAGCCTTTGGGCCTGGTCTTGGTCCTCTAACCTCATAGGAAAGAGATCGGCTCTAGGCTTTGATCCATCGTCTGAGACCACCAGGTCTCCTTTTTCCGAAAATGACCACTTCTTTATCGCCTCCCATGGGACGAGTTTGCCATTGTGGTAAATACCTAATTCTGAAAATGCTATCTTCTCCCTACTTATGTATAGAAAGTAAAATGCTAGAACCACCAGTATTACCCTTAAGTAAATGCCATCGATAACAAATAGCGTGGCAATTAAAAGTCCTACAAGGACGTGAAGCAGTATGTTTGACCTTTGGGCAAAGGTCACTTCAGCTCCTCTGTCTTTTCTGTAGTAGCTTATTATTTTTCTGCTATTATTTAGTACATAAACCAGCATAAGAGTATAGAGCATTAGAGTTATTTCATTAGATTTCATGTCTACCTCAACAAAGGGGCTGGCAAAGCCAGCCCAATCTTATTCTTCATCTCTTTCTTCATCAGATTCATAGTCTGGCGCGATTGTCTGTTCTGTTTCAATTTCCTTCTTCAATACCTCAGGCTCATCAATAGGCTGACCTTCCTCGATAGCCTTATCTACCAGTTGGTCTGCCTCTTTAACTTTCTTAACTATTTCCGGCTCAGTCTCTTCCTGGCCTGTATGCCTAAGGAAAATCTCTTCAAATCTAGCTCCATCGATAGTTTCAAACTCTAGGAGTTCTTCAGCTAGCTTGTGAAGAACTTCTATATTGTCCTGTAAAAGTTTCTTGGACTTAGCGTAGGCCTGGCCCACAATCTCCCTTACCATAAGGTCAATCTTAGCTGCGGTTTCCTCAGAGTAGTTCCTACTCTTACCTAAATCCTTGCCTAGGAAGACATCACCGCTGTCCTCACCATACTTGATAAGACCTAGCTCTTCTGTCATTCCGTAAACCATAATCATGTCCTTAGCTATCTTTGTAGCCCTTTCTATATCAGAAGATGCTCCAGTTGAAATATCGTCTAAGACTAGTTCTTCTGCAGCCCTTCCGCCAAGGAGGCTAATAAGCTTCTGCTCCATGCTCTTCTTAGTATGGTAGGACCTTTCCTCAGGTAGGTAGGCAGTAAAGCCACCTGCAGCTCCCCTAGGGACAATGGTTATCATATGGACGTCATCTTCTTCAGGTAAAAGCCTAGAAGTAATCGCGTGACCAGCTTCATGGTAGGCGGTTAGAATTCTCTCCTTCTCGCTTACCACCTTAGATTTAAGCTCAGGACCTGCTACAACCTTGATGGCCGCCTCTTCAAAAATCTCATTGCTGATAGCGCTTAGCCTATATCTAGCAGCTAAGATTGCAGCCTCATTACAGAGGTTCTCTAAATCGGCAGGTGTAAATCCAACGGTTGTCTTGGCTATAGCCTTTAGATCTACATCCGGCTCTAACTTCTTATTTCTCGTGTGAACCTGTAGAATTTCCTCTCTTCCTCTAACGTCAGGCAGACCAATATGAACCCTTCGGTCAAATCTCCCTGGCCTTAGTATGGCTGGGTCTAAAATATCTGGCCTGTTAGTGGCTGCCATTATAATAATACCTTCGTTGGTAGAGAAACCATCCATCTCAACCAGTAACTGGTTAAGGGTCTGTTCTCTCTCATCATGGCCTCCGCCTAGTCCAGCTCCCCTTGACCTACCTACTGCGTCAATTTCGTCTATAAAAATAATACAGGGTGAGTTTTTCTTAGCCTCGGCAAAGAGGTCTCTAACCCTTGAAGCTCCGACTCCAACAAACATCTCTACAAAGTCAGAACCTGAAATGCTATAAAATGGAACTCCTGCCTCCCCAGCAACCGCTCTAGAGAGATAGGTCTTACCCGTCCCTGGCGGTCCTACAAGGAGAACTCCTTTAGGTATTCTAGCTCCTAGTTCAATATATTTTTTAGGGTTTTTTAGGAAGTCTACGATCTCTCCCAGCTCTTCCTTCTCCTCTACTAGGCCAGCAACATCATCAAATCCGACCTGGTCCCCTTCGTCTTTATGGAGTTTAGCCTGGCTCTTGCCAAAGTTGGCCATTTTGCCACCGCCGCCCTGGGTCCTGGACATAAATAGATACCAGATTCCCACCAAAACCCCAACTGTCAATAGGGTTGGCAACAACTCAATATACCAAGGAAGTGGAGGTATCTCCTCTTCTGTAAAGTCTAACTCTTGTTTATCTACTAAATCTTTTATATAGAAGGCGTAAAAATCTCTATTGGTCGAGTAGGTCTTAACCTCACTCTTGTCTTTTAATATTGCCTTATACTCAGGACCCCTAGCAGTTAAGGTCACCACTTCACCGCCATTTAAGTGCTTTAAAAAATCGGTAGTGGATATGCTTTCAGCCTCTGGCAAGGGTCTGCCCCACCTGGTTACCAGCAAAATAAGGACCAATGCCAAAAGTATATAAAAGGGTATCCCGCTTCTTCTATTTCTCAAACTTCTCCCCCTCTCTTATATGTGTTCACATTCTAAAAGTTTATCACTTTTACCCTATAAAATCAAAGCTCTTTACAGGGAATCTATGTCTAAAGCTGCGATATAAGGAAGGTTTCTGTGGACTTCAGAATAGTCAATACCATAGCCGATAACAAACTCATCGGGTATTTTGAAGCCAAGGAAATCAATTTT
>CAZFXW010000058.1:0-4812 GCA_964523385.1 uncultured Peptoniphilaceae bacterium
GCTTCCTTTATAGAGTCAAACTCCCTCTCATTCTTAGCTAGCTTTTCTGGCAAAAAGTCCTTTAAATTTTCATCTAGGAAATCCTCTAGAAGCACTTTTAACAAGTACCTCTTTTCTTCCGGGTCTGGCATCCTACCACTGGCTTCATAGGGGATGTTAATTTCAAGACCTGTAGGTTCGTCTAAGCCTAACTTAATGGCCATAGCCCTAATATCCTCTACGCCAACAGTCATACCTATATCATCACCTGAGTGAGGGTCCTGGCCCATGGCTAGCATATAGTAGTAGTAGTTACATGAGTCTTGGATAGCCCCATACATACTCTCCCAACCGTGGGTTCCTAGGCCCTGGTTCCACATCCAGCATCCGAAGGTGTGGTCTCCAATCTCAATGGCACCACTATCTAAGATTTCCCTATCCGCACTTAAACCTTTTTCAAGGGCTGTTAGGGAGGTAAGGAGCTTAAAGATTGACCCTGGGGCTACCTCAGTCTGCATGGCCACATTTAACAGAGGCCTATCGGCCAGAGGGTTTGTGTCATCCACTGGAAAAAGACTTTTCCAGTCGCTTTCGGAAATCCCTGTTGAAAAGAGATTAGGGTCATAGGTCTTTTCATTGGCCATCGCCAAAATCTCTCCGGTGTGAACATCTAAGACCACCACAGCACCAGAATTAGCATTGGTATGGGGCCTACCCTCCCTTTCATTTATACGGAGGATTCCTTCTCCCCACTTGGACTGGAAGTTTTCTCCAGCCCTAAGGCTTTCTAGAGTCTGTCTTAGAGCGTCTTCAGCTACCCTTTGCAGGTCTAAGTCTACAGACAAGTAAAGAGAAGAACCTCTAATTGGGGGAATCTCTTTTAAAACCGAAGTCTTATTACCCGAAGAGTCTACTTCAACTACAGTTTTACCATCCTCACCTTTAAGAATTGACTCAAAGGCTTCTTCCATACCCGTCTTACCTATAAGCTCTCCTGGAGTGTAGCCCTTATCCTCAATAAATTCCTTAATCTCATCAGGTTGGGCAATCTTACCTACATAGCCTAGGGCATGGGCTGCCCTAGTTCCCTCAGGATAGAACCTAACTGGTTCAGCAGAAATCTGGATTCCCTTATCTGGCCCAATCTGTTCCTCAATCTTAGCTACCGTCTCTTCATTAAGGCCATAGGCCACATTTAAAGGTTGGTAGGACAAATGGCCCTGTTTCTCCATATCAATGTAAAGCTGAATCAACTTTATAAGATGTGGATTATCTATCTCTTCAATAGAATAGTATTTAGCCATAGCTGCCAGCACGTCAGTTGGAGCTTGGGACTTAGACTTATACTTTTTAATTAGGTCTTCCTTCTCTATGGTAGATATATACTCCCACTCAATAACTGAGATATTTGGAAGAATCCCTGCTTGGGTGTTGGCCTCTTGGGCTAGAAATACAATTCTCTTATCGGTGATAAAGTTTTCAAGGACCCCTTCCTCCTTAGCAAGGCGGATAAGGTAATCCATAGGCTTTTCCTTATTTTTTTTCTCTTCATCGATAAAGTCCACTTTAACAGTGTCCTCTGGCCCTAAAACAGCTTGAACAGTTAGGTCTTTCTTGGTCTTTTTTTCCAACATAGAGATTAAAATCTCCGCCGGAACTAAGGGTTCCTTGCCCTCCTCTGTGTCAACATATGACAGAAGCAGTGGTAGGGAGTACTTTGAAGTCAGGTTCACAAAGTCATCCTTTGGGTCGCTGTCTACATTTACCCTCTTGTCCAGCTTATGGAGCTGGGCCTTGTTTTCAATAAACATTCTATCGGCTTTGAGAACATAGTCTTCTAACTGAATATTAGTCGAAAGTTTCTTATCTTCTAATATTCCATAAACTAATTCCCTAGACTCAGGGTGATTTAACAGCCTTCTAATAACTGTTTCATCTTCCTTAATAAGTCCTAGTAGGACCTCCTCAGGCTTACCCTCTTCTAGGCCCTGTCTCTTTAAGAAATCCTTATAATCATCTTCATCGGTCATCTTTAATTTTAGAGGCTGATTGCTCTCGATCCTGACCGGCATAATAATACCCTTGGTCTCTAGGGCATTTAAAGCTCTAGAGGCCGGTGAGAAGCCACCTTCTTGGGCCCTGTTAAAAATTTCCGGAACCAAGTCCTGGTCTAAAATCAGCTTTAAGACCTTATCCTCAGGGATCATATCTTCCTTGTAGTAGTCAGCCTCCTCAGCGTAGACAAAGGCCTTGGACTCAATAGGTGAATTTTCACCATAGTCTACCCCGTCCCCTTCCAGGAAACCAATTAACTCTAAAAGATTCTTATTGTTTTCATCTGGGTCCTTCCTACCAATGTCATCAGCTAAAAGCTGGGCAGTAAAGGAGGGTCTGGTACCGGCTAGTAGCTTGCCATTTCTGTCATAGATATTGCCCCTAGGTGCCTTAACCAATATATCCTTAATTCTCTTATTATCTGAAACTTCCCTATAGTAGTCCCCTTGGATTATCATCAACCTAAAGGCCGCCAGGCTCAGGATTACCATCAGCACCACTAGGGTAAGCCGCATTATTCTAAATCTCTTAATATTTGTTCTCATCTTTCACCCTAATAATAACTAACGTTGGGAAAAATAAATAACCTCTTAAATATCCTCATTACAATATAGTAGATCAGGCCATTAAGGACCAGCTCGATTAGGATTGGTCCCTTAGCATAGGAAATAGCATTGGCTAGGCCACCGCTAAGGTAGGCCATGCCAAAGCTAGCCCCAAAATTTATGACTGTCAACAAGAGAGTTATTAGTATCCCAGTTCTATAATCTCTGTAGTTAAGTTTATAATTGTAATTGCCGACCATGTATCCAAAGATAAAGTAAATTAAGGCTATTGGCCCTAAAATAGGTGAAAAGAGAGAATCCTCTATCAAGCCTAAGAAAAGAGCTGCTAACCCTCCGGTGAAATATCCTAGTCCCATGGACAGGGCTACTATCACCGGCAGAGCCAGTGAAGGTGTAGCTCCAAAGATATTTATCCTAGAAAACAAGGCTGTCTGAAGGATTCCAGTGACAATTACTACAATTATTAATCTGAATCTATTCAAGTCCAGCCTCCTTGTCTATAACCAGTACCCTGTAGAGCCTGGAAAAATCTACCACTGGATCTACGATAATATGGGCAATAAGCTCTTCATTAACATTTACGTCGATAACCTCGCCTATGTAAATCCCCTTAGGATAAACTCCACCAAGACCTGATGTCAGTAGCTTGTCCCCAACCCTAATATCAGAATTAGTTTGGAATACATAGCCAAACATCCCCCTATCCTCACGGCCATTTAAAATGCCGTATTCAAGGTTTCTTGAGTTGAGAAAGGAAATATTAGTCTCTTCATTTAAAGTAGAGACTACCCTGGCCCAGTTAGGACCAACTTCTTCCACCACTCCAATCAAGCCTTCTATAAAATTAGCCTCAGTATACATCTCCCCTGCTACCACCACATCTCCTAGCTTGACACCTGAATTTTCCCCTCTATCTATGGTAAAGTCAAAGAAAAATCCACCAGGGTCTTGGCTAGTCACATAGGCTGGCTGGACTACATATTCAGTCTTCTTGAGAATTTCGTATTCCTTTTTTAGAAATTCTTCCCGACCAACCACCGTCTCTAACTCAGCAACTTTTTCTGAAAGAAGGATATTTTCCTCCCTAAATTTCTTATGCTCAGCCCTCATCTGTCTAGATCCAAAGAGAAAATCTCCCAAGGCTATAGCCTTATCTATGGTGAAGCTTACGCTTCTATAGACTGGACCTGTAACCGTCCTATAAGTAGTAGTTATACTCCTTCCTAAGACTGGAAAGGCCCAGCTTAAAGCCATTAAGCCTATTAGCGATCCTGTAATTGCAAGGAAGAAAATCCTCCTCTTATTAATCATACTTTAACCTCTTCTTTTTTATCCTTGTAAAATCCTTGAGCAGAGCTCCGGTGCCTAAGGCCGTGCTTGTCAATGGATTTTTATCGTAGATAAAATCAATATCCAGCATAGACTCTAGCCTAGGCCCTAGCCCCGTCATTAGGGAACTGCCGCCGCTGACATAGATACCCTTTTGATAGATATCACCTAAGAGTTGGGGAGGAGTCCTCTCGAGAACCTCTTTAATCCCTTCTTCTAGTTGGTCCATATAGGAATCAAAAATATGGGAAAAGCCTTGATTGCTAAGCTCTAAATTTCTAGGCAGGCCGCTTATCTTATCCCTGCCAGTAATTACCCGGCTCTCTTGTTGGGTCGGTTCTACCATAGATAGTAACTCAACCTTTAGCTCCTCGGCAGTCTGATCTCCAATAATTAGACCGTCTACCTCTTCTATGTAGTCTGCAATTAACTGATTAAAGCCTTGACCTCCAAAGGGAATAGACTTAGTTGCCACTATACTGCCTACCGACATTAGGGAAATTTCCGTTATCCCACCACCTATATTGATAACCATAGAACCTTCTGGTTCAGCTACATTTAGGCCAATACCAACAGCAGTAGCTAAAGACTCTTCAACTAGGAGGACATCCCTGGCTCCTGCCTGCATCACAGCATCTTCTACCGCCCTTCTCTCAACGTCAGTTATCTGAGAGGGGATAGAGACGACAATTCTAGAAGATATTAAAGAAGCTCCCTTCTTTGCCTTTTCCATAAAGTAGCTCAGCATAACCTGGGTTATCTCATAATCAGCGATAATCCCCTTATCGATAGGCCTCATGGCCATAATATTAGCCGGAGTCTTCCCTATCATCTCCTTAGCCCTTTCTCCTAGGGCAACAATACTCCCATCGTTAATATCTAT
>CAZFXW010000058.1:4822-8542 GCA_964523385.1 uncultured Peptoniphilaceae bacterium
CCACAGCCGAAGGTTCATCAATAAGGATACCCTTGCCCTCTACATAGACTAGGGTATTGGTAGTTCCTAAATCTATTCCTATATCTGGTGCAATAAAATTGAAAACACTCACAATATCACCTAAATAATACTTTCTTCTTTCATGCTAAAATATTCATCTTCTCCACCGCCGACTATTATGTGATCTAGGACAAGAATACCTAAAATTTGGCCCCCTTCAATCAACCTCTTAGTGACATTAATATCTTCTTTTGAAGGCCTAGTATCACCACTTGGATGGTTATGTACAAGAATAATTCCATTGGCCGATCTTCTAATAGCCTCCTTAAAGACCTCCCTAGGATTGACTATGGACCTGTTTAAATCCCCGGTGGATATCTTAGCTTCACCTATAACTTGATTTTTACTGTCTAGCATAAGGATAGAAAAATGTTCTTTTTCTTCAAACCTGTACCTATGGCAGAAAATTTTGGCCACCTCGGCAGGTGAACTTATCTTTATTGTCCTCAAACTGGCCTTTTTCATCATTCGCAGGCCCAACTCTAAGGCTGCCACAATCCTAGAGGCCTTGGCCAGTCCAATACCCTTGATGGCCATCAGCTCTTCAATACTTATATTCATAAGGATTTCGTGATTTCCCACATGACTAAGAACCCGGTTTGCCAGCTCTAGGGCGGACACACCTTGGTAGCCAGAGCCCAAGAGGATAGCCAACAACTCCGAATCAGACAAGGCTTGGCTTCCATGATAGCTTAGCTTCTCCATAGGCTTGTCTAAGTCTGACAAGTCCTTAATCATTGCAGGTGAATCTACCTTGGTAAAATAACTCTCTTCTTTTTTTGAATTGATTTCATTGGGTTCAATTATCTTAGGTCTGTCCATTCCTTACTCCTTGACATTATTTTTTCTAGGTGGTCTACGATAAAGATAGAACTCCTGCCTACGAAATAGCCGGTGAAAATTCCCAGCCCCATCAGCATAGGTAGGTAGCTGAACATTCTAACATTGGCCAAGATTATTGCCGCCACGCTAATCTGTGCCATATTGTGGGCTGCTGCCCCAATTTCGCTAATTCCGATTAAAGAAATATATCTAGGCCATAGCCTTAAAGATGCTGCCATAGCAAGGACGGATAAAATAGCGCCTGCCAATGAGTAAAACATAGAGGTTACCGAACCGGTAACCAACATAAGAATCAAAGATTTAAGAACTCCCACCAACAGGCCTTCTTTAAGGCCAAAGATAACCAGGGTCACGGTGATGACGATATTTGAAAGGCCTAGCTTAGCCCCAGGCACTGGTATGGGCAAGGGTATAACCATCTCAAAAATAGAAAGGGCTAGACTCATGGCAACCAGCAAGGCTAAGTATATGCTCTTATTTCTCATCAGTAATTAATATGGTCAACTTCATTTACTTCCTCCATTGACTTTATCTCTAAGACAAAACGATGGGGTAGGCAAATAAGGGTTTCTCCTGGATTTTCTATCCAGCCCTGTCTGACGTCAACCTGGTCCCTACAGTCAGCTTCCACAACCCTAATCCTCTCTCCATCGTACTCAACAATATTGTAACCATAATCGCCTCGAAATTCTTCCCTGCCCCTAGCCTTTTTAAAGTAAATTCTCTCCACTTCCTGGCCAGAAATCTGAACGCTGGCGTAGAGCCTTGAGCTAGCCCCTGGCCTTTGGTTAAAGAAAAAAACCAGGCCTAAGGAAAATAAGCCGATTAGGAAAATAACAAGAAAATCACCTTTTTTCATAACTTCTCCTATCCCAACAATTTTATCATTTCGGCCTTAATATAACAAGAATAGAGCCTAGGACAAAAAAGACCACCGGCTAGCGGTGGTCCAATCCTTCTATACTGCTGTCGTCTCAGCTTCTTCTACTGGCTCTTCCACAGCCCTCTCTTTTAACTCAAGGCCTGGGTAGATACAGCTGTTAGGACATTTCTTAATGGCCTCTGCCAGTGCTTCTTCATCAGGGTTATCTAGGTCGTAGATAGCATGGGCTAGATTATTATCCAGCTCAAAGCCTCCCTCGTAAGCTCTGGAACAGATTACACATCCAATACATCCAACAGAACAAGCACCCCTTACATCCCTTCCAGGGTCATGGCTGTTACATTTAACCATAACTTCCTGTTTGTAAGGTAGCATTTTAATTAAATTTTTAGGACAGACTTCTACACACTTTAGACAAGCAGTACACTTGTCCTTGTCTATGATAGCTAGTCCATCTTCAATAACTACAGCGTCAAAGACGCAAACTTCTTTACAAGTCCCTGCTCCTAAACATCCATAGGTACAGGCCTTGTTGCCTCCTAACTCTAAGGCGATTGCCCTACAGTCGTTAAGGCCAACGTAGTTGTACTTAACCGGGGCCCTTTGGTTGCTGCCCTGGCACATTACTACAGCCACTTCCTTATCTACATCTCCTGCCTCAGTTCCCATTATCTCAGCTAATCTATTAGCCAAGTCCTGGCCCCCGATTGGGCAGGCATTTATATCAGCATCTCCCGCTGCAATAGCATTAGCTAAACCATCACAACCTGGAAAACCACAAGCACCGCAATTAGCTCCTGGCAGGGCGTCCGAAATTTCCTTAACCTTCCAATCTACTGGAACGTGAAAGGCCTTAGCTGCAATCGAGAGTATTATAGAAAAGACTACTCCCATAACCCCTAGAACTATTACTGCCGAAAGTAATTCATTCATAAGCTCCTCCTATACCAGTCCTGCAAAGCCCATAAAGGCGATAGACATTAGTCCAATGGCCAAGAGCGATACCGGTACTCCCTTAAAGGCTTCTGGCACGTTAGCATAGGACAACTTCTCCCTTATTGAGGCTAGGGCCACTATGGCGATTAAAAAACCAACAGATGCACCTATGGCACTGGCCAGGGTTTGAATCAGTCCATAACCCGATTCGATGTTAACGATAGCCACTCCCAGTACTACACAGTTGGTAGTAATCAGCGGAAGGTAAACTCCTAGTGCTGAGTAAAGATTGGGGCTAGCCTTCTTAAGAAACATCTCTACAAACTGTACTAGAGAGGCGATTACAAGGATAAAGACTATGGTCTGTAGATATTGTAATCCCATTGGATCTAATACTAGCTTTTGAATCATATATGTAATGACAGATGACAGAGTGATAACAAAAGCCACCGCCATACTCATTCCCAATGATGTCTCTACCTTTTGTGAAACTCCTAGTAGAGGACAAATCCCTAGGAACTGGGCTAAAACAAAGTTATTTACGAAAATAGAGCCGATAATTATAGTAAAAATACTGTCCATCAGTTACTCTCCTCTTTTCTTCTAGCCATAATCGCATTAAAAGCTGCGTACATTATTCCCAGTACGATAAAGGCACCCGGGGCCAGAGTAAAGGCTCCCACTGTATATTGTTGGGGAATAATATTGAACCCTAGAATCGAACCTGAACCAAATAGCTCTCTGATAATGGCTAAGATAACAACCACCACAGTGTAGCCTAAGCCCTGAGCCAGCCCATCTATTATAGACATAAAGAGTCCATTACGTGAGGCAAAGGATTCAGCCCTTGCTAGGATAATACAGTTTACTACGATTAAAGGTATAAATATACCCAGTGATTGATAAAGGGCTGGCACAAAGGCGTGGAGCACCATCTGAACCACTGTTACGAAGGTAGCGATTACAACTATATAGGCTGGAATCCTGACTTCGTCGGG